>NZ_DDLD01000106.1:0-30149 GCF_002339435.1 Acinetobacter sp. UBA2581
AATATTTCATCGAACTCAGGTAAGTAATATAAAGGTGAAATAACGAATAGGATATTGCTAAGGCAGCAATAAACCAGCGAACCGATTTGTTGATCGGATTGCGAGTGACAGATTCACGGTCAAATTTTTCTAACAATTCTTGTTGCTGTTGATCATCCAGTGCTTCGGTCACATTTCTTGTTTCTTGTGGATTCATAGGCAATCATTTAAACCTCTTTTTTTCCATAGGCTGTCTTTTTTTATAGAGATCTGTACCGTGCTATAGTCAGGGAAATCCTGATAAATATTCCAGATCCGATCAGCACTCTCAATACTCTCAATTTTTCCCTGCATTCTGCGTGAAATCACCCAATTGATTTCTTTCATCTTCCGGTTGATTTGCATATGGATATTGCCATCATCCTGTCGAGTAATAGTACCTTGATCAGGTGTACCTGCACCAAATGAAATGAACTGAGTGTCTGTCAGAATGAAATGATCCTTGTCTAGAAAATAACGTTCTTTCCACTGTGTTCTTTCTACCGAATGCATCCAGCTCAGCTGAAAAGATTTCTGGTCAATTTTGCACTGGAAATTTTGCTCTTTCACTTCCACAAAAATATACGAAAATGTCATCCAAACACAGGTAATAAAAAAAGTAGCCAAACTAAAAAGTGCAGCAATCGCTGCACCTTGTATCCATTTCATCAGTTCGCTTTATTGTCATCATAGAATTTTTGCGCGCCCGGATGCAGTGGAGCAACCAGACCTTTTTGTGCACCTTCTAAAGTGATTTCTTTAGCAGCCTGATGCGAATTTGCCAGCTGATCCAGGCTGGAGAAGAACGTCTTGGTTAGCTTATATACATCATCGGTAGACAAATCTGAGCGAACCACCAATGCATTCATGATCGCTGCTGTTGGAATATCTTCAGCATTGCCATAGGTCCCTTTAGGAATGGTCATTGGCAGGAAATACGCCTGATTTTTGGCAATCGCTTTCACTTTATCTGGATTAATGCTGACCAATTGAAGGTCAAAACCCTGTTGCAGTTCCATTAGGGAGGAGTTTGGAAGACCACTGGTCAGGAAGGCTGCATCCAATTTTCCGCCTTTCAAGGCATCCGCTGCTTCGGCATAACCTAAGTAATCTACTTTGACATCCTTATAAGTGATACCAAAACCGTTCAATAGAGTACGGGCATTCACTTCTACGCCTGAATTCTGGGCGCCCACTGCAATACGTTTGCCTTTGAGATCTTCAATATTTTTGATGCCAGAACGTTTTGAAGTGACAATCTGTACATAGTTCGGATAAAGAGCAGCGATCTGCTGCACGTTGTCAATCTTGGTGCTAAAACTGCCTTGACCATTAATTGCTTCAGTTAAGCTGTCGCTCATGACAAAGGCCATTTCAACTTTGTTCTGTTTTAATAAATTTAGATTTTCGACAGAAGCGCCTGTGGTCTGGGTTTTGGAACTCACGCCGTAGGTCTTGTTATAGATTTCAGCTAATCCTGTCCCGATGACATTATAAGGACCTGAGGCACCGCCTGTCGCAATATTGACAAATCGGGTTTGCAGTTTATCTGCAGCGACACTCTCGCCAGATGCAGCCTGATTATCTGATTTATTTTGTGCATTATCATTCGAGCAAGCAACTACACCTGATAGCGCTAAACTCATGACTGAAAGTTTGATCCATTTATTCATATATGACTCCTGATATTATTCTGTAGTTCTTAAAATATAATTAAAACAACAATATACTAAACCGTCTGAATGTTAAAAAAATGTGAATTATCAATTGTTGTCCTTGTACAATTTAACAGCAATTATTTTATCTGAATACCTTTAATAGCATTTTTTTCAAAAATTTACTTTATCAATATGTTGAACAAATTGAGCAAGATAGACATCTTAAATGGAGAGTGAAAATTTAATCATTAGGAGTTAGGTAAAAGTTGCTCCCATCACCAAATCTTTCTCTAGAAGTGTCCAAAGTTCATAGGCAAGAGCAGGGATTTTAGTGAATTAAAATTCAATCAAAGGTTACCAGAAATAATGATTTCAAAGTTTTGGATGATTTTTCTTTCATGTTGTAGAGACTAATATTTCAGGAACTTTAAGTCCGAATACTCTATTGAAACTTCTACTTTTCTAGTAATTTTATTATGAGCTTATAGCTTTATAAATTGTCAAAATTGACTGAAAGGTAATTCTCTTATATTTTTACGTAATTATATGAAATTAATTAAAAATAATAAAATATAAATTTTTTTAATATGTTCTCTTACAATTATTTTTTTGCAGATTTGACCGGATTATTTTATGCTTAATACCTAAGAGCGAGGTCAAACTATGATTTCATGGTTATTTATTGGTTTAGTGGCAGCCATTCTATTAACACCGGGCCCAACCAATACTTTATTGGCATCGTCAGGTATTCAAGTTGGATTTAGAAAAACTTTTCGCCTTATCCCTGCAGAAGCTTTCGGCTATCTCGTCGCAATTACATTCTGGGGCTTTTTGATTGGTAAAATCTCGGTCTATTTGCCGGAATTACCTCATATTCTCAAACTCTGTAGTGCTGCTTATATTCTATTTTTAGCTTTAAAATTATGGCGTACTGCAGAACTTGGTGAAAATTTTCAATGTATTTCGATTCGGGCACGGGAACTATTTTTTGCGACTTTGTTGAATCCTAAAGCATTATTATTTGCTTCGGCCATTTTCCCGGTCATTGTGTGGAAAAGCAGTCAATATTATGTGACTTATATGCTGGCATTCTTGGCATTACTTATTCCTATCGCATTTTTCTGGACCTTTTTAGGTAGTTTATTGGCTAGAAAAAACAATCGCTGGCTGAATCAAAAGAACTTACAAAAGACTGCTTCCATTATTTTAATGAGCTTTTCTGTACCTTTATCCTATTCAGCACTCCTCAGTCTTTAAACCTGAAAAAGCAGCTAAATTTCCTGAAATTTAGCTGTCAGAATTTCGCTTATTTTCATTAGTGTCAATTTCAGTTAAAGTACGTCGCAATTACTTATTTTTAAGATTTTTGGATTATATCAATGGCAATTAAGTCTGATCGTTGGATTCGCGAAATGAGCGAAAAACACGGCATGATTGAACCGTATGCAGAAAACCAGATTCGTCTGGATGAAAATGGTCAAAAGCTGATTTCTTATGGTGTTTCAAGCTATGGCTATGATGTGCGCTGTGCGCGTGAGTTTAAAGTATTCACCAATGTTCACTCTGCAATTGTCGATCCGAAAAACTTTGACGAAAAAAGCTTTATCGATATTGAATCGGATGTTTGTATCATTCCCCCCAACTCATTTGCTTTGGCACGTACAGTAGAATACTTCCGTATTCCACGAAATGTACTGACCGTTTGCTTGGGTAAATCGACCTATGCACGTTGTGGCATTATCGTGAATGTGACTCCACTTGAACCTGAGTGGGAAGGTCATGTCACACTAGAGTTTTCGAATACGACTAACCTGCCTGCACGTATTTATGCGGGTGAGGGTGTGGCTCAAATGCTGTTCTTCGAATCAGACGAAGTTTGTGAAACCTCCTATAAAGATCGTGGTGGTAAATACCAAGGGCAGACAGGCGTTACTTTGCCTAAAGCTTAATCGTTTTAAAGCATTCAATAAGCGAGGCAAATGCCTCGCTTATTTTTTACTGTTTCATTCATCGGAAACTCGGGATTTTTGGTCTTTTGGCTTTGGTAATCCTGCTAAAAATAAGCATAATGAAGAATGAATATATAAAAAAGATGTGCCAAGCATCATAAAAATCAAAAATTGAAGGCTGGGAAGCTGAAGGATAAAGATGCGGAGCATCAGATAAGAAGGATAGGTCGAGATGGCTCAAATAAAAGCTAAATTTCAATTTCGTAAAAGCTATTTGGCAATGATGATCGGTTTAGGATTATTGCCATCCGCACATGCAATGCAGGAATTAACTGATTCTTCTCTTTCTGATACTACCGGTGAAGGTGTTGCCCTAGTACTTGATGACTTTAAAATGGTTTTTCAGGCACCGAATGATGCTTCTAGTGGTTCAAGCTATGCACGAAACATTGCCAATCCAAGTCAGGCAGACACAGGCTTTATTCGTATTATTCCGACTGGAGAGAACTATGCTCAGTTAGGTGAACGTGCCTATAACAAAGTCTATGATCGAGTGTATGCGAGTAGCTATTTAAATGGTATTAGTGCAAATGCCAATCTTTATCAAACGACTTATGACAATAGTGTCAGTACCTATAAAACTCAAAACTATAATACGACTTTAACCGCAATCCGTAATGAAATTGGCGCAAGTGCACGTAGTGGGATTGTAGAAGAATACTTAAATTCCTCATTGATACAGGAATATTATCAGCAGCGTTATGAGGATTATTGGGATGGTATTACAGGTATTTATTCTATTATAAATGATGGTACAACTACAGCAGGTCGATCAGGATCATGGCACAACAAAACAAAATCTCATGATTATGCATTAAGTAATACCTATGAGATGATTGAATTGTTATACGGAGATCGGGTATCGACTTCATTGAATAATAGGTGGACTCAAGCAGTAGGTACACGAACTAATATTATTGATTCCAGGGTTATTACAGTTGTAGAGAATGCGACACAAGAAAAATTAGCAATTGAAGCAGATAAATATGCACTAATTCAGGCAAAAAATGCAGTGACCGCTAAGGAGCAAGCGGTTAAAGCGAGCGCAACAACAGCGGCCAAAGAAGCTGCAATGGGTGCCTCAGTCAGTACGCTACGTACGAAGGCTGATGTATTTATCTATGGTTTAGCTTTATCAAAAAGTGATAACTCACTCAGTAGCCGCTATAGCAATCAGGGGTTTAATTGGGGAACAGCCAGCAATCCCTGGTTATTTCATGCCGGAGCCGAAACAGTAAAACAGTTTACGGATACTGGAAAAGAAGTGGGCTATCTAGCTTTGGAAGCACCTCTTGCAACAGTTGCTGCAAATGAAGCAGATAATAATATTAAACTAGGTTTTTGGACTGATATTTTCTCACGTTCTTTAAACTCAAGTAATACCGTAGATTATGCTACTGGAGCACCTACTTCAGGCTTAGATATTTCTGAACGTTTTCGTGCACAGTTTATTGCTAATGGTTTGAGCATGAACGGTTCACAAGTCCGATTATTTCAAACCCTTACATCGCCTGATCTTACATATAGTCAAACCTTAGGCCTGGCGAGTCTGATCCGACTCAATACTAATGATGATCCCTCTACTCTGACCAGTGATTCAAACAATTTGAACAGTAAAGGGATTCGCATTAGTAGTGCAGCAAAAGAGAATAATCTTGATGGAGATGGTCCGACTCCTGCTTTAAATGGCTCTGCAGCACCTATATTTCACGATACCGAGGGATTGTATTTATATAGCCCGAATATCAACTTGGTACTAGGAACTATGTACCAACCTTTTGTTGTGGGTTCGGAAGGAAATAATATTATTTTGGAAGTGACACGTATTCCTAAAATTCCAGATATTTACAACCGGATTTATCAGCGTTATCCAGATGGAAAAGGTGGCTTTTTAGGATCAGAAGCACTTTTAGGCTCTACATGTAATGTATATACATGTGGTACTGAAATTAAAGCTCAAGCTTCAGATAGCATTGCCTTGTATCAAGGACGTGATGCGACACACAGTAGTATCGCCATTGGTTCTGTTGAACGTATTGCCAATACCAATATGCTGAAGGCAAAAGATGATAATAATGCAACTGGTGTGATATTTAGGGGAGCTACTGATAACTCAATGAGGAATTTTGGTTCAGCAGTGATTGATGGTGTGTTGATTCAACATCTAAAAATAAAAACTACAGGTCTATAAAGGAATAGGGCAATGTTGAAAAAGTTGATGCTTGCTACAGTTCTTGGGATTTCTTTAGCGACACAAGCCGGCTTGGTCAGTCTTGATCCGCAGCAAATGACAGCAGAAACGGGTCAAGGCGGAGCGGATTTAAGCTGGACCTTGTCACTCAATCATCAATACGCTACTGATTTAACGAAATCTCAAATTTCTGAAACGGTCGCTAATAAGTTAGAAGTGTATTACAAGCCAACAGAAGATTGTGGAATTAACACCTTGTTTTGTCGCTTGGCTATTTCTCCGAACAATCATGTTGATGCCCAAGGTAATAAAAAATGGCTGGTATTTAAAGGCATACAAGGCACCCTGCAAATTGATAAGTTTTCTATCGATGGCACCACGATTACTAATGCGGCAGGCGATCCTCAAACAGCCATGAAAATCACTTTTTATGATGATAAACCTTTAAAAATAAGAAATTTAGGCTTTAATACTTTGGCTATTGAAACCGGAACCGGTGAGGGTGATAAGGAAGGCTATGCCAATTCAGAAAAGTATACGACCTTCACCAATCGTGTTTATAAAGAGGACGGTACATATACCACTGCCTCAGCAGATGTTCCAGAATTTGACCGGGGGCGTGAGAAGGGCTTTATGGGTCTCAATATGCACGGCAACATGCACATGTCAGGAAACTTAAAAATATTTGGCTTTAACTGCTCAGCAGGGAGTGCACAAAGCCGTTGCTAACTGCATGGATGCAGCATAGGGATGAAAGAATGAAAAAAATAAAATCACAAATTAAATTATTAACGGCATGTATCTGTTTGGCACAGCATAGTTACGCACTAGAGCTGATTGAAGAACAAGAATTGGGTCATATCACTGGTCAAGACGGTATTACGATTACACACGAGGTATCAAAAGTTGAAGTTGAACAGCTCAATTGGTATGACCCGAATGCTGATGTAAATACCAAGATGGGACTGGGATTGCATAAAGTAGAAATCTTAGGCAAAGATCAAAATGCGATTTTAAGCCAGCTTAAGTTTGATGTCGGTGCGACCGATGCTGGTGCAGGGATTCGTTTAGAAGCAAGCGTAGCTCCCTTTAGGGCCAATGCAGATTTTAAACTTGTGAGTAAGGATTGTGTTGGAACAAGCTGTGTCGAAAACAATCAAAATTTGGGCAAATTAGGTCTTGCGATTGATAGTCCATTTAAAATGGTGCTTCAAACGACAGCTGGTTTATTCAATAAGAATGAAACAGCTACTATCGATTTCAATTTGCAAGATGCCACGATTAAACATACTTTAGGTACAAATAGCTTAGTTCTAGATAACTTTAATTTTAACTTCGCTGGTACGGGCTATATGTATATAGACCCGATACAAGGCGTCGTACTCGCCAGTAAAAGTGGCACACAAGACCATCTAATTAATTTAAAACCAGTGGCTATAGGAACAAC
This sequence comes from Acinetobacter sp. UBA2581, assembly GCF_002339435.1. NCBI lineage: Bacteria > Pseudomonadati > Pseudomonadota > Gammaproteobacteria > Moraxellales > Moraxellaceae > Acinetobacter > Acinetobacter sp. UBA2581. Next base: position 7,324 of record NZ_DDLD01000106.1, read on the forward strand.
TGGTGCGCAAACAGCTGGATTAAACTTTGATTTACGCTATCAAAATGGAGATGGCGATTTAAAAAATATCATGCGCTATGGTATTTCGGGTGCAGTGAGTAATGCACGTTTGTCGTTAGGTGCCGATCAGTCAAAACTGAATTCTTTTGATATAAGTAATAAAGTTGGTGGTGTGCTGACACGACAAGATCGCAGTGTTTCAAGCTATAACGCAGGTGAAGGTGGCTTGCATCTTGGTTTATCAGCTGATTTTACCAATCAGGAAGTGGCAGCAGCACAGGGTTTAAAGCCAACAACTTTGGAAATTGGTCATACGGGTAAAGGAAGCTATGCAGTTCAGTTTAATGAATTACGTTCATTGACTGGAAAAAATAATGCTTATATCGATTTTGGCGATATTTATATCAATACAATTCAGGCACAGAGCTTAGAATTTTTAGTGAATGACAATATTAAGTCAACGCTTAGACGAAGTAATCCGGTTTTGCAGCAAACTTTAAGCAGTACGTCTGCTAATCAGGATTTCGCACTAATTGCCATACGGGGTATGGATTTCCAGTCGATTGCAGCCAAAGCAAATTTTATTTCTAATGATACTGGTGTTATTTCTGGGAATAGTGGTTCTTGGGGAATTGGTATCCCAATTTACAACCTGAATGCCAATGTTGCCTTGTCGGGTACAAAATATGACGGTGACAAGAATGGTATTGCCTATAACGTAATGGCATCAACTGAAGGTTATGGAAAGGATGCCAAAACTGGAGCACCAAGTACAACCTCAATTCTTTTAATTGATGGTGGTGTAGAGAATGGCCATGCGCGAAACTATTATGCTGGCCTTCGAAATATTGATGCCTTTATTGAATCCAAAGGGGTGATTGGTTATGAGGATGAAGGCATCTATGTAAAAGCTGATAAATTGCTGATCGCAGCGAAAGCTGAGGTGGCAATTGGGCAACTACCGGGATCTAAATATAACTGTGTATCAGGCAATAAATGTGATCAGTTTGTTCCTGATGACAATTTTTCTAAACGCGACGATGTATTAACAACAATTGCCATGATGCTTGATGGTAGTGGTGAGTTAATGATTATTCCGGGACTGGATGTAGCAGACGAAAATTATTTATCGCTGGATGCAAACTTTAAGTTCCGAACATTAACTTCTACAGAAAAAGGTGATGTCAATAATCTTGGTAGTTATTTTAGTCTGATTAATGAAGATGTAGATAGCACAGGTGCAGTTCATACTTCTGCGATTAACTTTAATCGTATGGAAGGGAATTTAGGATTAATCACCAAAATAGGCGTGAGTGAAGATACGGTTACTTTAGATAATCAAATTAAATTTAATAAAGATCAGAAGATTATCGAGCCGTTTAGAACCAACATGGCCATGACCACAAATGGCAATATGCAGAATATAGCAACAATTGCACTCACAGGCGGAACCATGCGCAGTACGCTTGGTATTACACCGCGCTGAAATAAGGGATGATTTCATGAAAAAAATAATATTGAATAGCTTGATTGTCACTTTAATGGGCCTTACTCAACAGGCGATGGCTATGACAGCCTTAGATGATGAGGCTTTATCGGCAGTTGATGCACAGGCATTATTAAATTTGGAAAATGCTTATGATCCATCACAAGGGATTAACTTCCATAAGCTAAGTATTGAAGCTTTAATGGAACTGAACATTAATATCAAAACTTTACAGCTTGGTTGTGGTGGAACCAATAACAGTATTGGGAATACCAATGGTTGTGATATTGATATTTCTAACTTGGCTTTGAGTGGCTTAAATACCTCTCTTGATGATAAAGGTAACCCTGTCTTTTCAGGCGACCGTGCTAATACCAGTGCCAGTGTGAGTAATCCCTTTGTTGAGTTTGCAATTAAAAATGGTGGAAGTGCCTCTACCCGTGAAGTGGTCGGTTTTCGTCTAGGGGCAGATAAAATTGTCGGACTCTTAACCATGGGGACTGACAACATCGAAAATCCCAATGATGGCCTCAAAAGTTTTAGTGGTTATATGAAAATGGCACAAACCACTGGTGAGTCTGTCACAAAAGCGGGGACCTTTGGTGTTGCGAATAATGAAAAAATCTCAGGGAATTTAAAGGCATTAGGACAAACTCGTACTTTTACCAGTAAGCCAGGTGCTGATGGCCATACCGGGATTACAGTGCCTTCCATGCGGGTAGACTTTACCATGCCAGAAACTGTCGTCACTGGGCAACGCTTAAAGTCAGCGACTGTAAGTAATATCCGTTCTACTATTGCTTCGATTCCATTAGCAAAGGCTTTAACGGGTTCAACTTTGCCAAATGATGTGATTGGTACACCAGATTTTTCAAAAGATAAGCTGTATGTAGAGTTTGATCCATTAATTGGATTTCTTAATTTAGGAACACATTCTTTCTTTCAAATGGGTGCTGGTTCAAGTCTGGATAACCTGAATATGGACATCACCTTTGTTCAGGCTCTAAATATGATCCATAATATTCCATTAAATGGTACAGGCGGTTATTTGTCTTTACAGAGTCAGAATGTGCATTGGCAAGGTGCGGATGCGGCTGATATTGCAAAACCAGGTTGGTGGCTATCTTTTAAAGACCCGATTCAACTGGGTGTGTTAAAAACCACAGATGAAGTTGATATTTCATTCGTATTACCTCAGGTAGCAACTGCTATTTCAGAATTTCTGTTACGACCTGAAAACTTGATCGATGTCAGTGTGGGTGAGGCTCTAGGGTCTCTGGCGAATGTCGCGGTGGTACGTAAACTGAATATTGATGTAGGTAAATTTACTAACTATGTAGATGGTACTCCTGCAACTTTAACCTTAATGGATAAGCTGCTACAGAACCAGAATGTGACCTCAAACTGCTTTGGCGGACATAAGTTCTGCTAATTCAGACATATAAAAAATCCCGCTCTAGGCGGGACTTTTTTATTGATTCAGAAAAAATTATTTAGCAATTTTTGCCAGTAGTTCTTCTTTCGAAAGATTTACTGATTCTGCATCACGGCGACCTTTATATTCAAAAGTACCTGCATCCAGACCTTTTTCACCAATCACAATGCGATGTGGAATACCAGTCAATTCAAGATCAGAGAATTTCACACCTGGACGTTCATTACGGTCATCAAGCAGTACGTCAAAACCAGCAGCTTGCAGTTCTGCATATAAGCTTTCAGCAGCTTCTAAAGTGCGAGGTGATTTATGCGCATTCATTGGCACAATTGCTACTTCAAATGGAGCGATCGCAGCCGGCCAGATGATACCTTTTTCATCGTAATTCTGTTCAATTGCAGATGCTACGACACGTGTCACACCGATACCATAACAACCCATTGTTACAGTGAATGGTTTACCATCCTCACCTAAGACCTTACAGCCTAAAGCTTCAGAATATTTTTTGCCTAACTGGAAGATATGACCTACTTCAATACCACGTTTGATTTGAAGTGTACCTTTACCATCTGGAGAAGGATCGCCTTCAACCACATTACGCAGGTCATAAACTTCGCTAAACTGCGCATCACGTTCCCAGTTCACGCCAGTTGCGTGCTTGTCTGCTTCGTTTGCACCCGCGACGAAGTCAGAAAGTACAGAAGCAGCACGGTCAACAATCACTGTTAGGCCTTTTTCTACTAAACCTTGTGGACCAACAAAACCAGCAGTCAAACCTAGTTCAGCAAGTTGAGCTTCAGTAGCAAAAGCCAAAGGCGCAGCAATTTTTGGATGCTTTTCGGCTTTAATTTCATTCAGTTCATGGTCACCACGAAGGAACAGGGCAACGACAGGAGCTGCTTTACCTTCTTCAGCTGCAACGCCTTGAACCAGTAATGCCTTCACTGAATGTGCAGGGTCAGTGCCAAGGAAGCTTGATACATCAGCAATCGTTTTTTGATTTGGGGTATCAACCACTTTCAGTTCTTGAGTTGGAGCAGCACGATCGCCCACCAGAATCGCTTCAGCCATTTCGATGTTAGCCGCATAATCAGATTCAGTTGAGAATGCGATATCATCTTCACCACTTGAAGCCAAGACGTGGAATTCGTGTGAACCTGAACCACCGATTGAACCGGTATCCGCTTGTACTGGACGGAAATCCAGACCCAAACGGGTAAAGATCTTGCAGTACGCTTCGTACATTTTGTCGTAAGTTGCTTGCAGAGATTCCTGATCCGCATGAAAAGAGTAAGCATCTTTCATAATGAATTCACGTGAACGCATCACACCAAAACGAGGACGAATTTCATCTCGGAATTTTGTTTGAACCTGGTAGAAGTTTGCAGGCAATTGTTTGTAACTTTTTAGCTCATTACGTGCCAGATCAGTGATGACTTCTTCGTGTGTTGGACCAAGTACGAAATCATTGGTATGACGATCTTTAAAACGTAATAGTTCAGGACCGTATTGCACATAACGACCAGATTCTTCCCAAAGAGAAGCTGGTTGAGTCACAGGCATCAAGACTTCGAGTGAACCCGCGTTATTCATTTCTTCGCGAACGATCGCTGCAACTTTATTTAATACGCGAACGCCCATCGGCAGCCAGGTGTACAAACCTGAAGCCAACTTACGAATCATACCGGCACGGAGCATCAGCTGATGTGAAATAACTTCAGCATCGTTCGGGGTTTCTCTCAACGTTGCAAATAAAAAGCGACTCGCGCGCATGGAAACTGTCCTAAAAAATTAAGCGTTAAAGCAGAGATTATACAATAAAAAATGAGGTGAACATTCGTGAATGTCACCTCATTGTGATGGTTTAAATTATGCCATGATTTTACGAGCTTGGCGCAGCATAAAATTCTTAAGGTCATCCAGGTAAGTGAAAATCACTGGAACAACCACCAAGGTGAGCAGGGTAGAGGTAATCACCCCACCGATCACGGCATGTGCCATAGGCGCACTTTGTTCTCCACCTTCACCTAAGCCCAGAGCGAGCGGCACCATTCCCATCACCATGGCACTGGTGGTCATCAGAATCGGACGTAAACGGGTTTTGCCAGCATTTAGAATCGCATCATACCGGGCTTCACCCCGATCCATGGCTTTCTTGATGAAGTCGATAAGCAGAATCGCATTTTTGGTTACCAGACCCATCAGCATAATAATCCCGATAATCGAAAACAGGTTCATGGTCGAATTAAACAGGAACAGCGCCAGGAATACACCAATTAATGACAAAGGTAATGAAGCCATAATGGCAGCAGGATGAATAAAGCTGTTGAACTGTGAACCCAGCACAATATAAATAAATACAATCGACAGAGTAATCGCAGTCAACGCATAACCAGCGGATTCTGCCATATCTGCATTGGCGCCTTGGGTATCAAAACTATAACCCGGTGGCATGTCGAAATTATCCTGAAGTCTGCTAATGTCAGTACCGATGTCACCTGCAGGGCGTCCAGAGGTATTTGCTTCAACCAGTACCTCACGCGCCAGATCACGACGATTAATCTGAGAAGCTCCCAGTTTTTCTTCAAAATTAGCAACGCTAGAAAGCGGGATCAAAATCGGCTGATTATTACCATCCATTTTAGATGAAGTGATATACATATTTTGCAGATCGCTCGGCAGGGTGCGCCGGTCTTCGGTCAGGCGTAAGTTAACATCATAAGTTTCACCTTTTTCATCCTGCCACGTGGTGACATCATCGCCGGCAATCAATGGGCGAACTACATTGGCAATTTGATTGACTGACAAACCAAGATCACTGGCCAGAACGCGATTGATCTGTACGCCTAAGGTCGGTTTTGGCTCTTTGAGGGATGTTTCCAGATCGACGATGCCATCAATTTTAGCCATCTCGACCATAAAGCGATCAGAAATCTTTTGTAGTTCATTCAAATCAGGGCCTTTGATTGAGATCATAATCGGCTTTTGACCACCCGATACGGTTTCATCCGCGGAAGCAACTGAGGTAATGGTAATGCCGCCCACAGATTGTAAACGTTGACGGAATTCATTATTGAGATCATTCAAGCTTTTCTCACGTTCAGTCCGCGGAGTTACAGTGACACGTAAGCTGATATGATTTTTACCGCGATCGGTCACACCATTAATTACGCCATAAGTTGCACGTACATCAGGATGCTGACGTACGATTTTATCGACCTGTTGCAGTTTGGCTTGTGAATATTCCAGTGAAGCATCGACTGGAGTTTCAAACTTGATCCGGATTTCACCCTTATCCGGGACAGGTACAAACTCGGTACCAATCAGTTTCGAGAGTGCTAAAGCGCCAAACAGAGATGCCACTGCAATCACAATGGTAATGAACCTAAAGCGTAAAGCTAGTTTCAATAGCTTTTCATAGACATGACTTAAATTGTCTAATTTGCCTGAAATCCAGTTAAAGAAGCGTTTGATTCGGCCCGGCTTTTTATTGGGATCTTTCTTCTTTTTTTCTGCCCAATGCGCAGATAGCATCGGATCTAGAGTAAAACTGACAAACATGGAAATCAGAACGGCGGTACTTACTGTCACACCGAACTGATAAAAGAAACGCCCAATAATTCCACCCATAAAGGCAACAGGCAAGAAGACCGCGACGATTGTCAATGTTGTTGCCAGAACAGCAAGACCAATTTCTTTGGTTCCATCCAGTGCAGCAGTGACATGGTCTTTACCCATATCGGTATGCCGTACGATATTTTCCCGTACTACAATTGCATCATCAATCAGCAAACCGATACTTAAAGACAGGGCTAATAAGGTCATCATATTGATGCTGAAACCAAAAGCCCAGATAAAGGTCAAAGTTCCGAGCAAAGCGATCGGCAGAGTGAGGCCAGTAATGACCGTTGAGCGGAAAGAACCTAAAAATAATAGAACAATCAGCACAGCAAGAACCGCACCCTCAATAATGGTACGCGCAACATCACCAATGGTGCCGCGGATACTTTTTGAAGAATCCACCACAACTTTTAAGGTGGTTCCTTGTGGCAGTTGGGATTTGAGGCTTTCAAGGGTTTTGTAGGTAGTGTCTACAACTTCAATGACATTAGAATCAGAGCTACGCAGGATGTCAACTGCAACTGCAGCTTTACCATCCAGAAATGCACCAGTTTCAAGTTCTGCCTGGCTATCTTCAATTTCTGCGACCTGTTTCAGAAAGATCGGTGCACCATTTTTATTGGCAATCACCAAATCGCCAAAGGCGAGGGGATGTAGCACTTTGGAATTGATCTCAATCACCAGTTCCGAGTTGCCAGATTTTAATGTACCGCCCGGAACTTCGATATTTTCAGATTTCAGAGTATTAATGACGCTATCCACGCCAATGCCAAAAGCTTGCAGTTTCTGGGGTTCAACCTGAATGCGAATCTGGCGCTGTGCATCACCAAGCAAGTTGACTGTACCTACTCCCGGAACAGTCCGTAGTTGTGGAACAATACGCTGATCCAGATAAGAGCTCAGTGCCTTTAAATCCATATTGTCGGACTCAAATACGATCGACATGATTGCATTGGCAGTCGGATCATAACGCTCGACAACTGGTTCCTGAATTTCATCACGGAATTCGGCGGTGACTGAGGCAATTTTGTCACGGACATCCTGTGCCGCCATGGTAGAAGGAACTTCCAGATTGAATTCGGCCGTAATCATCGACAGGCCTTCACTGGATTGTGAAATTACCTGTTTTAAACCAGAAATAGTATTGATCTGATCTTCAAGTTTTTTGGTAATTTCCGATTCAACGGTTTCTGGAGAAGCGCCTGGATAGTTGGTATAAATCACCACAAAGGGAAAGTCGACATCCGGAAATTCTTCTACACCCATGCGCTGCCAGGAAGCTAGTCCAAGCACCATCAAACAGAACATCATCATAATGGTGAAGACGGGATACTTCACACTAATTCGGGTAAACCACATATTAATGATCCTGTCTGATTAGTTGGAACGCAGCGTCACTGGCTTGTTGAGATCTGCCTCGGTAAATGGAATGCGACTGACCTGATCACCTGTCTCCAGACCCTGGATCACTGCCGTATTCTGGTTATAGCGCTGTTCCAGAACCTGAACATTCACTTTAATAATTTTGTTCTGGCGAATAACCCAGGCATAAGGTTTATTCTGGATATCCTGAACGGTATCGAGGGGAATAATCTGACCAGAAATCTGTTGAGAACTCAGAATATTGCCTTCAACAAAAGAGCCAATACTTAAAGAGGGAATACTTTCATTCGGTCTGGCGAAGAATTCAATCTGCCGACTGGCCTGATCGGCAATTGGAGACACCCGGCTAATAGCAGCGGTATACGTATTTGGATTGCCCTGAATCTGATATTCAATTTTGCTGCCTAAACGCAGACTGGACTGCATCTCACTCGGGACACGGGCCTGAATTTCCAGTTGATTTGGATTTACGATTTCAAACAGGGTTTGTCCGATCGCCACGGTTTGACCGGGCTCAACCTGACGCTGAGTGATCACGCCACTAATCGGGCTAGTGATAATGCCATCACGATCGGCTTTTATGGCAATATCGACATTGGCTTGCTGTGCGCGGACATTTTCAACCTGGGCCTGATAGTCAACCTGGCTTTGCTCATATTCAACTTTAGAGATAAAGCCTTGGTCGAGCAGACGCTTTTTGCGCTGCATCATGTTGCGCGCCTGATTAGCCTGTGCCTGGGTAGATGCCAGATTGGCACGGGCCTGAGCCAGACGTGCAGCATTATCTTGATTATTTAAGCGGACCAGTACTTGACCTTTAGCTACATTGTCACCGATCTGAGCATTAACACTGGTGGCAGTGGCAGAAACCTGCGCCTGAATACTGCTTTGATTGACTGCGCGAATAGTACCGGTAAATGCTGATTTCTGGATAGAAGTGCCTGTTTTTACAGCAACCAGATCCTGAGGGATCAGTTCAATTGTTTTTGGACTTTCGGCTTGCGGTGTAGATTCATTTTTATTGCAGCCGCTTAGAAAAAGACTTAAGCAAAGTGCACTCATCATCAATACAGAGCGCGAAGAAGAGGTCTTTGAAATATGAAAATGCTGTGCAAATGGCATATTAATCCTTTTCACTTGTGGTCGTTTAAAGCAACAACAAGTTATTTGTGTTTATTCAAGCGCTTTTAAACGGGCAATAATTCTGTCGTATTCCGCTTCCATATTTCGATAGCGAGTTTGTAAAGATTGAATATTTTCTTTTTGAGAAATCAGGTTTTTCTGGTTGTTTTCAAGGTTGGCTTTTAAAGAGGCCGGGGGATTATTGCCTTTACGTAAATATTCACGTTCTTGGCGTACAAACATGACCCGGTCTTGCTGCAACTGTTTCATCTGCTCTTGCTGAAAGGCAATCTGTTTCTTCAGTTGGCTCAGACTTTCATTCTTTTTTTGTAGAGCAACATGGCTATTGGTATAGGCACGTTTCAGTTTTTGATCTTCTGCGATGCGCTGGGCTTGCTGGGCACGTTGCGGCGCCTGTTTAATATCTTTATCGACATTATAAGGACGTGCACGTTTAATGACCTGCATATTCTGGTCAAGTGCCTCATAGCCATAGCGGATATGGTTGGGGGTAACGTTAGTGCTGATATTGGCCACGCCTTTATTATCATAATAGCGATACCAGGTGGCTTTTGGTGGCTGGTTAGTTGAGGCATATGAAATGGTGACCTGAAGAAAAAGTGTCACTGCAAATATGAATTGGCCAGTCATTTTATTTTTATCAATGAAAGCAAGTTTTTCTGAAAACTGACTCATCATTGGCTCCCCAATTGAAAGTTGACTAAATTACTTATTTTAAAGTAATAATAATGCTATATTAGACTCAAATTCACGAATTAAAAACTACCGTCAGTCAAAAAAAAAGCAATGACAAAATAAAAATGTGAAATGGTTGATGAAATCCGCTATTTTTGCACACTTGTGTAGAAAATGTTCATTGATAATACAAGTGGATTTGTGTTAAAAATGTTTATCGATCGTAATAAAATAATCCTATGAGCCTTATGGCGCATCGTTTCTAAAATGGGAAGGGTCAAAATGGACGATAAATTCCAAAATCTAAAAGTTATGGTCATTGATGACTCAAAGACCATTCGTCGTACAGCAGAAACTCTTCTACAGCGCGAAGGATATGAAGTCGTGACTGCGGTAGATGGTTTTGAAGCTTTATCAAAAATCGCAGAAGCCAATCCGGATATCGTATTTGTAGATATTATGATGCCTCGTCTAGATGGTTATCAAACTTGTGCGTTGATTAAAAATTCTCAAAATTATCAGAATATTCCTGTGATTATGCTTTCGAGTAAAGATGGCTTATTTGATCAGGCCAAAGGTCGTGTTGTTGGTTCGGATGAATACTTGACTAAACCTTTCAGTAAAGATGAATTGCTTAATGCAATCCGTAACCATATTAGTGCTTAATAATTGATTTTTTAGGGGAATTGGCATGGCGCGTATCTTAATCGTAGATGACTCACCGACAGAAACATTCCGTTTTAGAGAGATTCTTTCTAAACATGGCTTTGAGGTGATTGAAGCATCCAATGGTGCAGATGGGGTAACCATGGCTCAGGCTGAGTTGCCAGATCTGGTATTGATGGATGTGGTCATGCCAGGCGTGAATGGCTTCCAGGCAACACGTCAAATCGCACGTGGTGCAACCACCAAGCATATTCCGATTGTGATTGTAAGTACCAAAGATCAGGCCACTGACCGCGTTTGGGGTAAACGTCAGGGTGCCGTAGATTATCTTACAAAACCGGTAGATGAAAAACAGTTGATTGAAGTGATTAAGCACCACCTCAACGCAGGATAAGCTCTATGGCAGCAAATGGATTTATCGAATTGCTTCGCATTGCGAAACGGGGAAATAAAAACTACGTTTCTAATGAAAATGAAGTCAACCGATGGTCAGGCATTGCTTTTGAGATGATGGGGCAATATTTTGTTGCCCCGCTGGGGGAAGTATCCGAAGTGATCTATCCTCCAAAATATACGCTAGTTCCTAATACTCAATCATGGGTGTTAGGATTGGCCAATATTCGGGGAAGGTTATTATCAGTTTCTGATTTGACTCAATATGTATCAGGACAGAGTAGCCAGTTTTCACCGACTCAAAAAGTATTATGTATTCACCATAATGACCAATATGTCGGTTTGGTCGTTGATCAAGTTTTGGGTATACAACATTTTAATAAGAAAAGTTTTTTTTCTAAAACTACTGAATTGGATAATAACTTACAAGAATACTGTCAGGGATTTTTCCACCAGCATAACCAGCAATGGCATGTGTTCTTATTCAGTCGTCTGTTGCAAAATCCAAAATTTATGAACGCATCTATAAAATTTATAAATTAAACGTCGCGCACGAAAGTAATAAAGACGTAAATCGGGGAGAGGCTGCATGGGCTTTAAACTTAAAAAGAAAAATACAGGTGAAGGTAGCCGCAAAAGTGGCAATACTTTTTTATCCAAGATTCAATCACAAACAGACCAGTTGTCACGTGTATTTGGTGATAGTGAAAAGTCTAAACCGTTTATTTATGGCGCAGCCGGCTGTCTGTTAGCGGCAACCATCACTTTATTGTATCTTTTCTACAGTGTGCCACGTGCTAACCAGCTGACACAAAGTCTGGGTGATTTACGTCTGCTTTCACAAACCATTTCTCGTCAGGCGACTGAAGCAACGGCTTCTGGTACACCTGAAGCGATGAAAAAACTGACAGATTCTCAAAAAGCTTTTGCGGAAAACCTTGAGACTGTAAAAAATATTCATTCCAATAATGAAGCACTGCAAGCAGTAGATAAACAGTGGGCAGAAGTGTCTTCTAGTATTGACCTGATTGCATCGCAACAAAAAATCATTAACCAGTTATATGACACCAACATCGCAATTGGTGAAGCCATCCCGGGGATTCAGGCTGAATATAACTTGATGGTCGACCAGATGGCGCGTCAAGACATGCCGTCTAACCAGGTGGTCATTGCGAAAAACCAGGTATTCATTGCGGAACGTATTTTACGTTCGATCAGCTTGGTATTGACTGGTAACGACGGTTCACGTGAATCAGCGGACGACTTCAGTGCCGATACCGAAACTTTCGGTTCATACTTAAATGCACAGTTAAACGGTTCTGCTGAACTGGGCGTACAACGTATTACTGATCCAAACCTGCGCGAGTCTCTGGAAGGCATCAAAGCGGAATATGATGATGTACTTGAATCAGCATCTGCGACAATCCTGAAAAACTCTGCGCAAATCGTAAAAGTACGTCAGGCATCTGCGTCAATTTTCTCGCAATCGGATGCCCTGCTCGATAACTTAAACAAACTGTCTGGTAACTCTGGTCTGAAAACAATCGTTCCAGCGGTACTGTTAATTCTGTTATTGATCGGCTTCCTACTGTGTGTATTCCGCCTGTTAACCCTACGTGGTGCATCGGATAAACAGCGTGTAACCCGTCTTCAAGAAGAATATGACCGTAACCAGAATGCGATTTTACGTTTACTAGACGAGATTGCCGACCTTGCGGATGGTGACTTGCGTTCATATGCAACAGTATCGGAAGACTTTACCGGTGCGATCGCCGACTCGATTAACTTCGCGATCGACCAGTTACGTGACTTGGTATCTCGTATTACCGAAACTTCTCAGGAAGTTGCGCAATATACAGCGACAACTCAAAGCATTACCAACCAGTTAGCTGAAGCATCTGAACACCAGGCACAAGAGATTGCGGGTGCATCTGCTGCGATTAACGAAATGGCAATGTCCATTGACCAGGTATCTGCCAACGCGGAAGAATCTGCAGTCGTTGCGGAACGTTCAGTACAAATTGCTGCAAATGGTGCAGACGTTGTACACCGTTCTATTGAAGGTATGGATACGATTCGTGAACAGATTCAGGAAACCTCTAAACGTATTAAACGTCTGGGTGAATCTTCACAAGAAATTGGTAACATTGTAGCCCTGATTAACGATATTGCCGACCAAACCAACATCTTGGCATTGAACGCAGCGATTCAGGCGTCGATGGCGGGTGAAGCTGGTCGTGGTTTCGCCGTGGTAGCGGATGAGGTCCAGCGTCTTGCGGAACGTTCTGCCTCTGCAACCAAACAGATTGAAGGCTTGGTAAAAACCATTCAAACGGATACCAACGAAGCCGTAATTTCAATGGAACAAACCACAGCCGAAGTTGTACGTGGTGCGAACCTGTCTAAAGACGCTGGTGTGGCACTGGATGAGATTCAAACGGTATCGAATAACCTGGCAAAACTGATTGCGAACATTTCCGATGCTGCGAAACTTCAGTCTGCATCTGCGGGTCATATTGCGACCACGATGAATGTCGTACAGGAAATTACTTCACAAACTACGAGTGCAACCTTCGATACAGCACGTTCGGTATCTGAATTGGCGAACATGGCCGATGCATTACGTGAATCTGTATCTGACTTTAAGCTACCAGAATAAAGTCAGAAAGTATGAGGGGAGTGTGCCTTAACCTAGGTTGAGGCACATTCAGAAATACAGATAAAGCCTCGACAAGATGGACTTGACTACATAAGGTTAGGTCTCGCGTGACGGTCACAATTAAGTTTGAGCGCCCTTCTTGGCGGCACAACGTAAGAAGCATTAGCTATGAAAGAAATATTAAAAAATTTAGTTGAAACGACAACGCTTCCTGAAGACAGTTATCTTGATCAAGATGCAGAAATTCTTGAAATTTTTGTCGAGGAAATCGAAGAGATTTTCGTTGAGTTAAATGCTTTATTTCCAGAATGGTTGAGTGATCCGGCTCATCAGGAAAACCTGAAAACCATTCGCCGCCATTTTCATACCCTGAAAGGTTCAGGCCGTATGGTGGGGGCTAAATCTGCGGGTGAAATTGCTTGGGCAGTGGAAGATACCTTAAACCGGGTACTTTCAGGTTCAATCCAGTTAACGCCTACGATTCAACAGTATGCCAAAGCTGTACTGAATATTTACCAGTTTACTTTATATCCAAAATTCAAACAGGTGCAGGAACTCGATGTTGACCTGCGTCCAGTCGTGCTTTTAGGTCAGCAATTACAACAACAAATGACACCTGAGCCGGCTTTAGAAAAACTCTTGCAACTGGCAGACAGTCTGACTGCCGAAGGCCAGATCACAGGTCTTGAGTTAGGTGATTCGGCTGAAGATCAAGATATAATTGCAGCAATAGAAATAAGCACAACAGAATTTGAGCTTGAAAAAGCCGAAACTGAAGATGCTGCACGCAGTGATGTAGAAGAAACCGTAGCAATCTTTATCGAGGAAGCCGAAGAGCATCTCGAAACAATTGCCAAGTTCTTGCGTAGCGAAAATGAAAAAGTGCAGGATTATAATGCATTGATTCGTGCTATTCATACTTTGCGCGGCAGTTCTTCCATGGCACAGATCGAAGAAATCTTCGAGGCCAGCTCTAAAGTAGAACATCTGTTTAAAACACTGCTTCAGGATGAAATTGCCTCCACTTCAAAAGAAACTGCTGTATTAATTCAGTATGCTGAATTTGTCAGCGACTATCTGCATTTATTACGTCAGGGTGATAGCAGCAAACTGGCAGCAGTGTATGCGACTTTTGAGCGTGTCTGGAATGATTATGGCTTCGCAGCCACTGAAACGGAAACAGTTGAAACCCAAGGTCTGGTGACCAAGCTGGTTGAACTGGAGATTGACCTGTTACTGGATGCCGAGTTTGAATTCGATAAACGCGCTAAAGTTGATTATCCAGAATATATTCAGGCTTTAAGCGAGCAGGCTGCCGAGCTGCTTGCACATACAGATAACCGTGCCGCACTGGGTATTCATGAGTTTACGACAGATTTAAAATCTGCCTATGATGCCTTACTAGAAAAACCGGTACTGCTGAACAGCGATTATGCCTATGAGCTGTTTGCCCAGGCACATCAGGAATTCATTCATTTATTCGATACCCTGGCAGCAGGCCAGCGTGTCATTTTAAATGATGATACGCAAAAAACCTTAAGTGAACTTGCTGCATTCGTACAGCAGGATCTGGAAATCTTTGCCGAAGACAATGTCCCTGCTGAGCAAGTATCAGAAGAAATTTCTATTCCTGAAGCTGCAACCACAGCCAGCATTGACTTTGCTGCTTTAAGCCAGCGTATTGCCTCTGACCGTCAGTACATCGACAGCGCAGAAACTCAGCGTGATTTCGATGAGGATCTACTGAATATCTTCCTGGAAGAAGCAGATGAATTACTGGTAGGTATTGATGAAGATCTGAATACCTGGAGTAAAAAGCAGGATGATACGACTTCACTTAACAATCTGATGCGTCATTTGCACACCTTAAAAGGTGGTGCAAACATGATTACCGCTTCTCATATCGGTTCGATCTCGCACGAACTGGAAAGTATTTATGAGCGAATCATCCGTCAGCAGATTGCAGTAACGCCTGCTTTGATTCAAATCATTCGTCTGGTGCAAGATAACGTTTCTGACCGTATCCAGTCGATCCGTGATGAAGGTATCGATTATCCAGCGGTTGAAGCAATTTCGATTCTGCAAAATATTCAGGCATTGGTGGCTGGTCAAGCTGTTGTAGCTTCAGTAGAAACATCGATTCCTGTTGTCGAATTTGAATATGCAGAAGCTACTGCTGATTTCGAACAAACAGCGGATGAAGCATCGGAAGAGATTGCATCAAAAGACACAAATTTAGATTTAGAGCCAGCTCTAAACTTAGAAGATAAACAAGTTGAGCTGACTAAAACAGAAACTTTAACTTTGACTGAGCCAGTTGAAGTTGTTGCAGAAGAACGCTCTGAAGAAGATGAACTGAAGTCGATTGTTGAAGAAACCTTCCTGGAAGAATCAGAAGAGATTCTCGACAATACCGAAAAACTGCTGAACCAATGGTTTGATCAACGTAGTGACCGTAGCTTATTGCTTCAATTACAACGTGCTGCCCACAGTATCAAGGGTGGTGCGCGCATGATTGAAAACGAACAGGTGGCCAGCATTGCGTATGAACTGGAAACCACATTCGAACAGTTTGCGGTATATCACTTTAACTCGAATGCTTATGATGGCTTGCTACAAAAAACACTGGCCTGGTTAAGACAAGCTATCTTCCAGCGTGACTATAGCAATTTTGAACAGATCCAAAGCAGTCTGAAAAAGATTGCTTATGTGGATGTTACTGCGCAGCTGCCGGAACGTCTGGCTAAAACAGAAACGCTGGTCACTGAAAATAGCTTCGAGTTTGTCGAAGGTGATGGTACTGAGCCACCACGTATGATGGGTGAGTGGGTCGATACCGGTAATACCGATACCAGCCACGAGATGATCCGTATCTCTGCTGATCTGGTTGAGAAGATGATTGACCTGTCAGGTGAGAATGCGATTAACCGTTCGCGTATCGAGATGGACTTAGGCCAACTTGGCAATACCCTGAACGAGATGGAACTGGCAATCAAGCGTCTGGCGGATCAGTTGCGCCGAATGGAAGGCGAGCTGGAATCTCAAATTATTGCCAAACACGGTTCAGACAACTCGCGTTATGCAGACTTTGACCCGCTGGAAATGGACCAATATTCGTCACTGAACCAGTTGTCCAAGTCGCTTGCGGAATCTGCTTCGGACTTGGTTGACTTCAAGAGCACTCTATCTGACAAGATTCGTGAAACTGAAGGTTTGTTATTACAACAATCACGGATTCAGGCCGAGATTCAGGAAAGCCTGATGCGTACCCGTCTGGTACCGTTTGATCGGATGTTGCCACGTTTACAACGTATCGTACGTCAGACGTCTACGACCTTGAACCGTCCGGCAGAACTGATTGTTCAGAATAGTGAAGGTGAATTAGACCGTAATATTCTGGAGCGTCTGGTAACGCCATTCGAACATATGCTGCGTAATGCGATTGACCATGGTCTGGAAGATACAGCAGACCGTATTGCCTTGAACAAACCAGAAGTCGGTTCAATCCTGTTGAATATCAGCCGTCAAGGTACAGATGTTATCGTCTCATTTAGTGATGATGGTAAAGGTATCGATGCTGAGAAGATTCGTGAGAAAGCACTGAGCCAAGGCCTGATCAAAGAAGATCAGACCCTGGATTCGGAAGAGTTATTGCAATTCATTTTCCACCCGGGCTTCAGTACCGCTAAATCTGTAACCCAGATTTCAGGTCGTGGTGTCGGACTGGATGTAGTACAAAGCGAGATCAAGTCGCTGGGCGGTCACGTATCTGTCAGCTCTGAAGTAGGCAAAGGTACAACCTTCACCATTCGCGTACCGACGACTGTAGCAGTCAGTGATGCCTTGATGGTAAAAGTGGGCGATCAGCAATATGCCGTTTCTCTGGCGCAAATCGACCGTATTGTACGTATTGCACCATCTACTCTGGAAACTTACTTCAACAGTAAAGACGATTTCTTCAAGATTGATGGCGTTAATTACAAATTGCGTTACCTGTCTGAATTCGTATCGAATCAGCCAATTCCACGTCTGAATAATGTGGTGCATTCATTGCCAGTATTGCTGATAAAAGGCAACAGTGGTCAAGCCATTGCCTTGTTAGTCGATCAACTTGTCGGTTCACGTGCACAGATCGTGGTGAAACCAATTGGCCACCAATTCGCCAATATTGGTGTAGTGACCGGTGCGACGATTCTTGGTGATGGTCAGGTCTGTCTGATTCTGGATGGTCAGAATATTGCCCGTCAGATCCATGGTACACAGCGTGTGAAACACATGCAGGATCAACGTGATGGTTCACGTTCTGGTAGTGCTCGCCGTCTGGTGATGATCGTGGATGACTCGGTGACTGTTCGTAAGGTGACCTCGCGTCTGCTTGAGCGTCAGGGCTATGATATTGTCACCGCCAAAGATGGTGTGGATGCGATTGAGCAGCTTGAAAATGTCCGTCCGGATCTGATGTTGCTGGATATTGAAATGCCGCGTATGGACGGTTTCGAGGTTACGAACCTGGTTCGTCACCACGATATTCACCGTGACCTGCCAATCATCATGATTACTTCGCGTACCGGTGAGAAACACCGTGAACGTGCCTTCAGTCTGGGCGTAACCCACTACATGGGTAAACCGTTCCAGGAAGCTGAATTACTGGCGAACATTCAACAGTTAATTGCTGAAAAACAGGGGTCATAAATGAGTCAGAATACGACTAATGCCAAAATGGCTGATCAGATTAGCCAGCAGGAACTTCAGCATTTAATTACGGTATCTACCGGATTTATTGATGCTTATATCATTGACTGTTACGGCAAAGATCCAATGCTGTTACCGCAAAATATTGTCCTGTCTGCGCTGGATAGTGATACCCAGGTTAAAGTGGTTGAATGGCATGATGCGCAATTACCGGTTTATGCAGTTAATGATCCAACACGTAAAAGTGGTGTGGCGCTGGTGATTGAAGGAGATGAGGTGCATCAGCGTTTTGCCCTGATGTGCAATGAAATGCCGAAAACCATTCGTCTGCGTATTTCTGAAGTGGTTGATGCCGATCAGCAAGTGACTGACCCAGCAGTATTCCAGTATGTGCGTATGGGGGATCAGTTATTTCACATTCCGCAAATGAGCCATATCCAGTCTTCAATCGGTCTATAATTCTTTTGAATGTATAAAAAAAGGAACTCATAAGAGTTCCTTTTTTTACATCTGGTGATTAATTGGCTAACAGGTTCACCAGAATCTGCTCATAAATTTCAGCCAGTGGTTCAAGATCCGCAATATCGACATGCTCATTAATCTGATGGATCGTGGCATTCAGTACACCGAGTTCCAGCACCTGTGCACCGGTAGGTGCAATAAAGCGACCATCTGAGGTACCGCCTGAAGTTGATAATTCAGTTTCAGTACCAGTCACAGTTAAAATGGCATCTTTAGCGGCATTCACCAGTTCACCTACTGGTGTCAGAAAGGGCAGGCCAGATAAAGTCCATGAAATCTCATAATCCACACCATGACGATCCAGAATTTCCAGCATACGTGCTTTTAGTTCTTCAGCAGTCACTTCAGTTGAATAACGCCAGTTGCACAGCAGATTCATGGTGCCCGGGACAACGTTGGTTGCACCGGTACCGGCATTGATATTTGAGATCTGGAAAGACGTCGCAGGGAAGTATTCATTGCCATTATCCCAGACTGTTTCGCACAGTTCCGCAATGGCTTTAGATGCTGTATGAATTGGATTCACAGCAAGATGCGGATAAGCCACATGACCTTGTTTGCCTTTGACAGTCAGGTTGGCATTCAATGAACCACGACGGCCATTTTTGACAATATCACCCAGTTTGTCGGTACTTGATGGTTCACCTACCAGACACCAGGTAATTTTCTCGTTACGGGCTTCCAGAGTTTCAATCACTTTTACCGTACCATTGATCGATGGACCTTCTTCATCTGAAGTGATCAAATAGGCAATTGAGCCTTTATGATTCGGATATTTTTCGACAAAACGTTCAGTGGCTACAACCATCGCAGCCAAAGCGGTTTTCATGTCGGCGCTACCACGGCCATAAAGCTTGCCATCACGAATTTCTGGCGCAAAAGGATCAGAGTTCCAGGCATCCAGGTTGCCGGTTGGCACAACATCGGTATGGCCAGCAAAACAGAAAACCGGGCCTTCAGTACCTTTACGCGCCCAAATATTATCAACATCTTCAAAGCGCATTGATTCAATATTGAAACCCACCTTCTTCAAACGTTCTGCCATGATATTCTGGCAGTCATGATCAATAGGGGTCACAGAAGGCTGACGTAATAATTGCAGGCTTAAATCAAGAGTCGCGGAAGATGTCATATGGTGAATTCATAAGTCGATAAATTTGTCGGCTCTATGATAGGCGAATATGGCCTGTAATGTGAATGTTCCACATAAAAAAACCCTATCTGAGATAGGGTTTGTGGAGAAGCTAGAAAGAGTTTAGTTTTGACGAATTTCTTCAGAAGTTTTTTCTGCAGTGCCTGTTACAGCTTCGCCTGCTTTAGAAACGTCTTTACCCACACCTTTTACAGTGTTACAGCCAGTTAAAACAAAAGCCATTACCAATGAAGCAGCAAGAATTTTTTTCATCATCATCTCCGTATTATCGATAATAAAATTATTATGATGTGGAACTAAGATTAGAAAATATACGACATAAAAAATATGTGGTTTTCATAGTGCTTCGGTTAATAAATGTAATGTTTTAAAAGGGTTTATGCACAGGAAAGGGTAGTAGAAGCGGGCTGCGATACATATAAAAATCCTCTTGATCAGCCTTTTTATAAAGTCCATTTGTCCACCAATAGGGACTTGAACTACTGATCTGAGCATTAGGATAAATCCACTCATGACGCTGCAAACGATAGAAATTAGCCGCTGGGTCGGGAATCTGCTGGCCCCATAAGCCTATGCGACGTTGGGTATTGACCCAGCCAGGTAATGTCTGATCTGCCCGATGCACTGGAAGATAAAGCTGGCCTTTTAACATGCAGAAACGCTGCTCAATCTGCTGATCCAGAGCCTCCTCAAACTGAAACTGTTTCTGGGTAAAATGCTTCATTTTACGGATTAAAGTATCGGTACGGTTTAGGCCATACCAGTTTGGCAGGCTAAAATCGGCTTCTGCGAGGTAGTATTTCAGCGCCACTTCCCAGTGTTCAGTCTGGCCTGTCTCTGTATTGAGTAACAGAAAATCCAGTTCACCTAGCGTTTTAGCACCGTCAATTTTCTGAATGCTATGGCCTAAAAGTTTATAAGGGTGATAAGCATCATCTAGCAGCCAGAACCAGACCAGCATTTCAAAACGTAGACCCAACCGGGTGCTTTTAAGCTGCTGCACGAATTGCTCCAGCTCTTCTGGATACTGGTCTAAATATTTCAGACGTGGATGATAATTTTGCAGGTGATGTTGCCAAGTCTCAGAATCATGTAATTCGAAAGCATGGACGACTTCAAGTTCGGCTGGAATTTGAGACAGAAGGTTTGGACTGCCAACAGCAAAGGCCAGTTGCCGCACCAAAGGATGCTGATAATATTGCCATGCTTCTACAAGATTGTGATTTAGACTGGAAAAGGGCATAGCACATCCTGTGAAAAGTGCACAAATACAACGGACAGATTTTAAAAACACTTTATACTACCCCTAATTTTGTGGGTAGGATCGATTTATGAAAATATTGTTTTGGCGAAGCCTGGTCGTACTGTTTGTCGTACTGGGTTTTATCGGCGCAATCTTGCCCGGCATGCCAACAACAGTATTTTTAATTCTGGCGGCTTGGGCGGCATCCAAAGGCTGGCCACAGATGGATGCATGGCTGCTAAATCATCCAAAATATGGTCCGACTTTAAGAGCTTGGCGTGCTAACGGCACTGTGCCACGCAAGGCCAAATGGCTGGCCAGTATCATGATGTTCATCAGTGGTATTATCATGTTATTTACGACAGCACCGTTGGCAGTTAAAATCTTTACTGATGTGACCATGCTGATTGTGGCGATCTGGTTATGGCGTCGGCCTGAACCGGTTCAGGACATAATCCATCCAGAACACATAGCCACAAAGAAAGTAGAACTAGAAATCATCAAGACAGAGAAAGAGAAGTCATGAGCCATTTGCAGCTGGATCAGGCAGAAATCCTGATTGATCTCGCCCAACAAAAACTATATTTGCCAAAATATAATAAGCAGTACCTGATTTCTACGGGTAAGAATGGTATTGGTGAAACAGAAAATAGTGGCAAGACGCCTCGTGGCTGGCATAAAGTCGCTGAAAAGTTTGGCCAGCAAGCACCATTAAACAGTGTGTTTATTGCCCGTCAAGCAACTGGTGAAATTTATAATGCAGAACTGGCACAGCAGTTCCCGCAGCGAGACTGGATTCTTAGCCGGATTTTATGGCTAAGTGGGCTTGAAGAAGGCTTCAACCAGGGCGAAGGTTGTGATACTTACCGACGTTATATCTATATTCATGGTACGCCTGATTCTGAGCCGATGGGTATTCCAATGTCCCATGGCTGTATCCGCATGCGGAATACGGATGTGGCCGAGCTGTTTGAACTGGTGAGCGAAGATGCGCTGGTCTATATTTCAGAACAGCCTCTGAATCTGACTGTTTAAATGACCTAAGAAGATTTGTAATAGATTTAAAATTAATTGAAATATCTTCTATTTAAATAAGGGAAAGTAGATGAGGTCATCCATCATCTATGTACTCTACTTTTATAGAAAAATAGACTTAGAAACATGATTTATAGCCCTCCAATAAAAGTCATCGATTTGTTTTTATAGGGCTGCAAGCTTTTAAAATAAAGATTACAGGATCACAACGTTGCGATGAGTTAGGCTTTGTATAATCTTTCAGCAATACTGAAGTTTGTTGCATGTTCAGGTCTCAATTTTCATGAGTAAAACCGTAAAAATCCGGCTTTTAGTTTTAGAGAGTATTCTTAAAAAATCGGTAGAGACTTAAAAAATAAACAAAAAGTGTTGTTTTTTTTAACAATCAACCTATTTTTTAATCACTCACACCGAAAAAGCAGAAAACAGTCAGAAAAGCGTTTGACAGTCTGTGAAGATTCTCTATAATGCACCTCATCAAGCGATGAAGTCGATTTGAAAGGGCGCTTAGCTCAGTTGGNNNCGATCCCGTCAGCGCCCACCAAGCTTCTTTCAAAGTTGAGACACTTATAGTGCAGCGGTAGTTCAGTTGGTTAGAATACCGGCCTGTCACGCCGGGGGTCGCGGGTTCGAGTCCCGTCCGCTGCGCCACTTTAAGTTCTTGATGAATCGTTTGCCACAATAGCGACATTGTGTAAGTGCAGCGGTAGTTCAGTTGGT
>NZ_DDLD01000106.1:30193-30332 GCF_002339435.1 Acinetobacter sp. UBA2581
GTCCCGTCCGCTGCGCCATTTTTCATTCCCTGATGTGGAAAATGTGAATCAAAATTCAAGACTACGCGCTTCGCTTGTCTTGCATCATAAAAAATAACGATGTTATTTTTTACTCTTCAGGGCGCTTAGCTCAGTTGGT
>NZ_DDLD01000085.1:0-89049 GCF_002339435.1 Acinetobacter sp. UBA2581
TTATTCCAAAAGCCCTCTGCTATCGCAGGGGGCTTTTTTTATGCGTGGGGTTTAATAGAACAAAATAAAAAGGCTTAAATTCAATTTAAGCCGTTTTATTTATGTATTAATATTTCTGGAATGCATTTACTTAATTATTAGTACATTCTAATTACATCGATTTTTTAAGTTGCTTCTGGTGCGTTAAAACTTCTTTTGCATATTTTTTGCCTTGTTTACGCATTTTTCGATCTTTCTCATAGGCAGTAGGGCCTACATTATAATAGCCCAGCGCTTTTTCTAGGCTGCCGCTAGATTCCTGATAACGTGACAGAATATAACTCCCACATCCAATATTGACTGCTTCATTAAATAAATCAGGTCCACAGGTAGATCTCCAATAACGCGGAACAATTTGCATAAGACCCACTGCACCTGCAGGTGAAGCGACCTGACTGCGATAGGTAGATTCCTGTCGAATCACGGCTGCTACTAGCAAGGGATCTAGACTATGTCTTTCTGCATTCTGAATAATTAAAGGTGAAACGCGAGTAGCAGTTGTCGCAGGCACAGCATATGCAGTCTGAATTCCTTGAGACAGTTTAGCAGAGCGTTTTTCTAAGGAGTTACCTCCTAGTGAGGAGCAAGCACTTATTAATATTGTACTAAAGCCAAGCATCCCAATTTTTAAGGTAGTAGGATTTAAGACCTTTAATAATGAATAGTTTTTGCTAGAAAATTTGCCCAACAACTTTCAGCTTCCCTGTATTTTTAAAATTAGGTCGATCTTAGGAAGATGTATGAAAATCGTCAAGAAATTAGATGATTTGTTTACAAAGACAACTTAGATTTTGTTGAATAATGAATTTTTTATGAAGAATTGCTTAAAGAAAAGCTAGTTAGCAGCTGAATTTGTATCTCTGGCTCTTCTTTAAAGTGTATTATATATTTGGATGCACAAGATAGCTTAGTCTAAAGTTTTTAGCATCCAGATTTCACAAGCTGCACTATGACCCGTATTGCCTTCGGGATGATCGAGATGTTCAAAACTTAATTTTTCGTAAAGCTTTACTGCCTGCCAAAGACTTGCAGTAGTTTCAAGATAGATTCGTTTAAAGCTCTGCTCATGAGCGAAGTCAAAAGCCAGATTTAAAATCTGTTTTGCAAATCCATAACGACGAATAATAGGTAAGAAATACATTTTCTGTATTTCTAGAATACTCTGATCACCCTGTAATGGCGCAATACCTCCACCGCCAAAGACTTGATCCTGCTCATCGACAATGACCCAATAAGCCGCTTTTGGCTGCTGATATACTTCATACAGGTTATCCAGGATTGAATCACCGACAGCAAAACCGGACTCTGCTGCAAGTCCGAATTCTACGGAAACTTCACGAATAATTTTGGCAATTTGAACATTATCTTGAGGTTGTATAGGACGAATAGAATACATAGGTCATGACATGAAAAAGGATGGAAATTTTATAGTCCGAAAACCATAAAAAATCCATCCTTTTTGATGATTTGTTCTTTAATAAAGCAGTATTTCTAGTTTTTGATTATTTTAATTCACTTGAAGATTTACCTAGTTCACGTCGAGCAATAATGAGTTGCTGAATCTGTTGAGTTCCTTCGAAAATATCCAGAATCTTGGAATCACGTGCCCATTTTTCTAAAAGTTCTGCTTCGTTATAGCCTATAGATGCTGCTAATTCGACGCACTTCAAAGTAATTTCATTCGCAATACGACCCGCCTTGGCTTTAGCAATAGAAGCTTCACGGGAATTAGGCTTACGATTATCCGCCATCCACGCAGCTTTCAGCATTAATAAACGGGCGGCTTCCCATTCGGCTTCTATACGATAAATCTGCGCTGCAATATTCGATGTATGTAAAAAAGGCGTATTGTACTCAGGGTCTAGCTGATCCTTAAAAATTTCCTTGATTCTTTCTAAGGAAGCTTTAGAACAACCAATTGCCATCGCTGCAACGAGTGGACGGGTATTATCAAAAGTTTCCATGACCCCAGCAAAACCTTTAGCCACATCAATTTCTGCATGTCCAAGCAAATTAGCAGCAGGTATACGACAATCGATAAAACTAATTGCAGCCGTATCCGAGGCTTTAATGCCTAGCTTATGTTCCAGACGCTCGATTTTCATGCCAGGCGTACCTTGGGGTACGACAAAGGATTTGATTGCAGCACGGCCAAGTTTTTTATCTAAAGTCGCCCAGACGACAACCGCATCTGCACGTTCGCCAGAGGTGACAAAGATTTTTTCACCATTGAGGATATAGTCATCACCCTCTTTAATGGCAGTAGTACGAATGGCAGCTGAATCGGAACCACAGCCTGGTTCAGTGATTGCCATCGCTGCCCAGATGCCATGAAAGCGTTGTAACTGTTCATCATTAGCAACAGCAGCAATGGCTGAATTTCCTAGACCTTGACGCGGCATGGATAAAAGTAGTCCGGTATCGCCATAACACATTTCGACAATACTAAGTGCAGTGGACATATTGACGCCATTTTTATTACTTTCATCGTTATCACCGCGTTTATTGACCGCAGCTCCCGCATTCATGCCTTCGCTGCCTTGGTTCATACCGTCGACGACAGAAGCGAGCATATTTAACTCTTTCGGATAAGCATGTTCAGCTTTGTCATATTTGCGTGAAATAGGGCGGAGTACATTTAGAGCAACTTCATGTGCTTGATCAATCAGCAATTTGAATTTTTTAGGATTTTGCAAGTTCATCTATTTTTTTCCTTATTCTTTGCTCAGGCATGAAGGCCAGAATGTACGATTGCTGTTGCTCTTAAGTCCCGATACCAGCGTTCTACCGGATGTTCCTTGGTGAAGCCATGTCCTCCAAGAATCTGCACGCCATCTGTGCCAATTTTCATGGATTTTTCTGCACAGAGCAGACGGGCCAGATAAGCTTCTCGATGAAAATCCTGCCCGGATTCTGCCAGACTGGCGGCATTCAGGATTAGCATTTGCATGGCATCAATTTCAATCGCCATATCTGCAATCATAAAAGCTACACTTTGCCGATGGGAAATTGGTTCACCAAAGGCTGTGCGTTCATTGGCATATTGCACACAGTATTTTTTAACCGCTTCACAGGTACCGACCGCCATGGCACACCACATCAAGTTACCCAGATCAATAAAAGCGGTGCAATCAAAATCGTCATCTCCCAGGCGTTGTGCCAGTGTGTTATTAAATTTTAGATTCATGGTTTGAGTGGCTTTCAGGCCCATAGCCGGAGATTTTTGTGCAGTAATAGTATTATTGCGTTGCACAATAAATACTTCGGTTTTGCCATTCAGATCTGCACTGACCAGATAGATATCAGCAGTTTCTCCGAGCATCACCAAGGTTTTTTCACCATTAATTAAATAGTTATCTCCATTCGACGTTGCTTTAGTTTTTAACTGATAAGGATTAAAGGCAACTGTTACTTCCTGTACTGCGAAGGTAGCTTTAAGATGAGGATCATCAGCGAATGCAGTCAAATACTCAGTCTGAACCTGTTCTGAACCCCAACGGGTAATCGCATTAATCACACTAAAAGTAGAAAGCAGTCCAGCGGTCAGACTGAAATCACCTTGAGCCAACTGTTGAGCCATCAGGACATTGCTGACGATATTCTGTTCTGCAGCAACGCCACCTAGAGCTTCAGGCAGCGCATAAAAATTAAGACCCAGATCAGTTGAATATTGCCAGAGTTCCTCTGGGAAGATTTCATGATGATCTGCATCGTGTGCCAAAGGATAAAGGACTTCGCTGGCAAACTGTTGCATTGCCTCGCAGGTCATTTGCTGTTCTTCAGTCAGATTCAGATCAAACAGGGATTTGGACTGATGTGGTAAACGTTGTCTTTGAATTTTCTGACCAGATTTCAGGATTTTCTGAGTTTGGCTGAATGTTTTAAAACCTGCTTTAGAGCTTTGATAAAGAGATTTTTCTAAAAATTTACGCAGCTTTAATTGGTCGAGTAAATCACTTCCAGCCACTTTGGTCAGGATGGACAAGCCAAATCCTTGTGCTTTGTTCACCATATTGTTCATTCTAATTATCCTACGGGGTGCTATCTTATTTGCCTGATGTTGACATGCAGTTCTAGAAAAAACCATGTCATCAATGACATGAATCATTGTCAATTTATCATTAAAATAAATAGAGGATTTAAAATTTAAGATATTGAAAATAAATAGAAAAATGAAATAAGAGAAATTTGGTTTTTGTCAAAAATTGACCCGAATGACAAAATCATCCGGGTCTTATATAAGGCTAATAATAACTTAGTCTATTAGAGATGACGTTTAATCATCGCGCGTACATTAGTTTTCGCATCAATCACCGTCATGAAGGTATAAGCGCCAATGAACTTACGGCTGATAAACATAAATTCTTTAGGCGGTACACTGAAATAACGTGAAGCCATGGATTTAGAAGCCTGCTGCATCACACGGCTATGAAGCTGGCTTTTTTTCCAGTTATAGCGGTCATGTTCATCCATCACACCTGGAGGCAAGTCTTTATTGTTCATTGGCGAGCTGAAGGCTTCTGTGGCTAACAGGAAGACTTTCGCCATATCCGGTTTGATGCTAGGCGGAATAGAATCAAAGAATTCATAACCGGTCATGGCTTTTACCATCATGTCTGAATCATGATGATAACCGGCCTGGATCAGGTTACGCGCTACATTGAGTAGATGCTGGTCAAACTGACGGATTGCACCGAAGTCAAGAAGTACAATTTTGTCCTGGATATTTTCGCCATCACCTAGACGTACCAGATAGTTACCGAAATTCGGGTCAGTCTGCATCTCGCCCCATTCAAAAATCTCACGTACAGCGATTTCAAGGGAAGCTTCACCCAGTTTATTACGACGTTCCTGTGGTAGAGACAGCATCACTGGACTATTGATGGGTACACCACGTTCAAAGGTCATACACAAGACACGGTCAGTACAATAGTTATCGATAATGGTCGGTACGATATATCGTGGATCATTTTGAAGACGCTTACAGAAGCGGCGAGTGGTATCCGCCTCAATTTTGTAATTGACCTCACGATGCATCATCTCGCGAACTTCATCAAACCATTGATCAAATTCACGGGTTTGCGGCACCATACGGGTCAATTTGAGCATGTTCTTAAACAGGCTCATATCAGAATCAATAGCTTCAGCTACACCCGGGTACTGGATTTTAAGCACCAGCTCCATACCGTCTGACTTACGCACCGCACGATGCACCTGAGCCAAAGAGGCAGTGCCCAAGGGCTCATGATCAACTGTCAGACCATCTAGCTTGGAACCTAATTGCTGCTGTAATTGAGCTTTGATCGCCGGCCAAGCCAAAGCGACTGTTTTATTATTTAAAGTATTTAAGGCTTGAGTAACTTCTTCTGGCAGAAAATGCTCGCCATACAGTGCCATCATCTGGCCAATTTTGACAATTGAACCTTTAAGCTTGCCAATTTCTGCAACCAGATAATCGGCCTGTTCTTTCATGGCTTTTTTGCGTCTTCTTTCTTTTTCTTCTTCGCTCGAGAACATAGAACCCGCACTGGATGCTGCCCAGCGCGTACCTGCCAGCAAAGATGCCTTTGCGATCGATAAGCGTCGATCCATTGAGGAAGTTTTCAATTGTTTAAGCTTATCGTTCTGATCTGACATGTAAACTCAATCCTTTTATCAGCATAAAGCGGAATAAATCATTGTAGTGGATATTACCGTGTCTGCACGTATTAAAAAAGTTTAAGCCGCTGAATTCACGGTGAAAATCTCGGCAAGAGCATATCGCTTGCCGTTTTGACCAGTGTAGGGTGAATATTATGACATTTGAAATTGAATTTTTAATTCAGATCGTTGTTGTAACTGTTGTTTATTTGTTTGAATATGTTGATGAATTAGGTTCTGGACTGTTTCATGCATAAAACCCAGCGCATAACCCTTCACAATAATGATGCTTGGCAAGCTGAAAAACAGGTATTTGGCATCTTCCAGTGTCGCGCTACTAAATACGCCTTGCTGCATTAATGTGGTCTGTAAAAATACCTTTTCCTGCTGCACCTGACTGGATAACTGGTCATTCCAGTAGTTCTGGCGCATGGCCATAAGATTGTTGTGCTTATAGCTCATAAGATCTGGGCTCGTTTGGACATCATTGCCGAATTATATGCGGCCATAAAATCAAGTTTCAACCAAAGAACTGTGACATCTTTTTAAGCGAGAAAAATATAGGATTTTATCGAGGATCAAGTTAGTATCAGGCAATAATATAAACAAGATTCATTATTCAATATTGATTGGAAACAAGCCGGTTTTGGTGAAGGAGATATTATGTGTTTTGCATGTTTATTAATGGCAGGTTGTTTGGGGACAATGGCATTACAGGTTCAGGCGGCTACAGGTTATTCTCAGGAATATACCCAGTGCATGAACTTTAGTTATGGCAATACAGCTAAACTACAAAAATGTGTGAAAAAAGAATTAAAAGCACAGAACAAACGTCTGAAGAAAAACTATAAGACTTATCTGAAATTAAATGCTGGCTATCGTAATAATATTGGTGAGCAGCATACAGTGTGGCAACGTAAACTATCACAGCAATGCAAGCTGACTATGAATACACAATATGCCCAGATTAAACAGGGTCAATGTGCGCTGGAGATGGTAAAAGATCAGGCGAATTTGTATCAATCGCGTTCTTATCGTGCCGGTGCTTAAACTGGTTTTAAGTTAATAAATCCTTCCGGAAATAGTGATAAACCTTAAAAAGCAGGATTCTAATCTGTCTGAAATCCAGAAGATCTGTCATTGATAAACCATGGAGAATTCGGGTTTTTCATGGTTTTGGCATTATAAAAGACCTCAAAACAAGGTATCATAAGGCGTTCTAAAAAATGACCTTGGAGACGCCTTAAGTGGATCGACCGACTATTAGCCCTGAACATTTGCAGGAAGCCGCTGAAAATTTAACTACCATTCGTGATTTTATTCGTTTTGGGGTTACAGCATTACGTCAATACGATGCGCACTTAGGTCAAGGTACAGAAGATTATTTTGCTGAAAGTTCAGCGCTGGTTCTACAAACCTTGTCACTGGACTGGAATGCAGATCCTGAAATTCTGGACTCTAAATTATTGCCGAGTGAAGTCGCTGAGTTCTTAAGCTTGCTGGAACGCCGCATTAATGAACGTGTTCCAACCTCTTATTTATTAAATCTGGCCTATTTCTTCGGCAAGCCATTCTATGTCGATGAACGTGTATTAATTCCACGTTCGCCAATCGTTGAGCTGATTGAAAACCGCTTTGCTCCTTATTGCCTGACTGAAAATGGTGAAATGCGCGCAGCAGTAAATAACTTGCCAGAAAACCCGAATCCAAAAACTCCACAACGCATTCTGGATATGTGTACCGGTTCTGGCTGTATCGCGATTGCATTGGCCTATGCTTTCCCGGATTCAGAAGTGGATGCAACTGATATTTCTAAAGATGCCTTGGAAGTGGCGCAGATTAACTGTGAACATCACAGTAAACAGTACCAAGTGGCCTTACTTGAATCTGATTTGTTCGCTAAAATTCCAGCTGAAAACCAATATGATCTAATCGTATCTAATCCTCCATATGTCGATGCAGAGGATATGGCTGATCTTCCTGATGAATTCCATCATGAGCCAGAGCTGGCATTGGCTGCTGGTCAAGACGGTCTGGATCTAGTTCGTAAGATGCTGGCTCAAGCAGCTGATTATCTGACTGAAGATGGTCTGATCGTGATTGAAGTGGGTAACTCTGAATGGGCAATGAAGCAAAACTTCAATACCGTTGATTTCCACTGGTTGCAGTTCCAACGTGGTGGTTCAGGTATCTTTGCACTGACTGCAGCCCAATGCCGTCAATATCGCGATTTATTCATTCAATCTGTTAATTCATAAGGAGTCGTTGACATGGCAGGTAATAGTATAGGGCAACTCTTCCGTGTAACGACTTGTGGTGAATCTCATGGTGTTGGCTTAATGGCCATTATTGATGGGGTTCCACCAGGGATTGAACTGTCTGAAGCTGATTTGCAAAAGGATTTGGACCGTCGTAAGCCAGGTACTTCAAAATTTGCAACACAGCGTAAAGAGCCAGATGAAGTTGAAATTATTTCCGGTGTGTTTGAGGGTAAAACCACCGGAACTTCAATCGGTCTTTTAATCCGCAATACGGATCAAAAATCGAAAGATTATGGCAATATCGCGCAAACTTTCCGCCCAGGCCATGCAGACTATACCTATACTCAGAAGTATGGTTTCCGCGACTATCGCGGTGGTGGCCGTTCAAGTGCGCGTGAAACTGCGATGCGTGTAGCAGCAGGTGCGATTGCCAAGAAATTCCTGTTTGAAAAATTCGGTATTGAAATCCGTGGTCATGTGACCCAAATCGGTACTGAAAAAGCAGAAAAACTGGACTGGAATGAAGTGCCAAATAACCCATTCTTCTGTGGTGATGTTGATGCCGTTCCACGTTTTGAAGCACTCGTGACTTCATTACGTGAACAGGGCACAAGCTGTGGCGCACGTTTAGAAATTATTGCTTCTAAAGTACCAGTCGGTTGGGGTGAACCAGTATTTGATCGTTTAGATGCTGATATTGCCCATGCGATGATGTCAATCAATGCCGTGAAAGGCGTGGAAATTGGTGATGGTTTTGGTGTGGCTGAGCAGTTCGGTCATGAAACCCGTGATGAACTCACAACAGATGGCTTCCTGGCGAACCATGCTGGCGGTATCTTGGGTGGTATATCTAGCGGTCAGGATATTCGTGTTTCGATTGCGTTGAAACCAACGGCTTCCATCACGACTCCGGGTAAAACCATTACCATTAACCGTGAAGATACTGATGTCCTGACCAAAGGCCGTCATGATCCTTGCGTGGGTGTACGTGCAACCCCAATTGCTGAAGCGATGCTAGCAATTGTTTTGATGGATCACTTCATGCGTCATCGTGCACAAAATGCCGATGTCGTTGCGCCGTTTGAGCCAATTGAACCTAAATAATTTGCTTTATAGAAGCAAATGAAATTAAAGTCAGGCTTCGGTCTGGCTTTTTTATGTTTATAAAATGAAAAATAACAATATTCGTTTAGCCCAAGCTACGGACATTCAAAGCATTGTTAAGTTGATCAATACAGCTTATCGATCTAATTTGGGCTGGACGCATGAACATTGCATTGTTTCAGGTGATCGAATTAATGAGGCTCAGTTAAGTGAGCTTTTAACACGATCTGATTTTGAACTTTATGTTTTGGAAAATGATGACCAACTGGTGGGTTGCATTGATGTGACACACTTGCCAGATTGTTTTGAAATCGGCAGTTTTGCTATTGACCCAGTCCGGCAAAATTCAGGTTATGGTCGAATATTGTTAGATTTCGCTGAGCAATACTCTAGAGAAAAAATACCTTTCAAAAAACTTAGAATGACTGTTCTTAATGTTCGCATTGAATTAATCGCGTATTATGAGCGTCGTGGTTATCACCAAACCGGCAAAACAGAGAGTTATCCACTCGATGCAGATGTTGGACAGCCTTTAGTAGATTTAAATCTGGTGATTTTAGAAAAAAGTCTCGAAAAGATTTATGAAGTTATTTGAATCTATTTTTGATTCTAAGTGTATTTAATAAAAATAATGACAGGATGTATGAATGGAAGTATGGTTAAGTGCTGAATTAAGTAGGGAAGTGTTAACAGAAGATCATCTTGATCTCGAAAATAAAGCACGTAACGCAGTAGAAAATGCCTTAAATGCTCAACTACAAAATAAGTCGTATGATATTCCGATAGATAAATGGAAGTGCATTGAAATTATGATGGGAAATGATAGTTTTGATGAACGTATTTTTTATTCATTTAAACGTAAAAATATGGATTTCCGTTTAAGGATTGATCCAACAACTTTTAAGGCAACAGATGATTTAGGTCGTGAGAGACTCATTTTTAGGATGCTCTTAAGAAGCTTAGATTTGTTAAAAGTTAAGTTTGAAAAAGTCCGTCCGAAGCTTGATGTAAAGGTTTATGAGGAGCTTGAAAGATTAAAAAATGATGCACTAAATATTGCAAAAGATGAAAGTTGGATTTAAAGCGTATTTTAATTAAAGCCAGCCAGAGTGTTTTTTATTTATTATCCATTGAATTTTCCACTATTTTTATCCTGAAACGAGCCGCTTGTTGTATCCTTGCTCATTGACAGGCAATTGAATTGGATGCGATTGCCGCAAAACCCATATCATGAGTTGTTCAATGTTTCAGACTATCTTCACTGTACTGTTTCCGCTTATTGGCCTGATTACTTTGGGCTATGTATTAAAACAAAGGAAATGGCTGGAAGATAGTTTCTGGCGTGGGGCAGAAAAACTCAATTATTTTGTCCTGTTTCCAGTTATGCTGTTTTTAAATCTGGCCGTAGCCAAGATTGAAATGGCAGTCATTAAAGATGTGATTCTGGTGGTCTTTAGCCTTATGGCGGTGGTCAGTATTGCGCTATATGTACTGCGCAAGATTTATCAGATTGGCTATGCACGTTTTGGGGTCTATGTGCAGGCACTTCTGCGCTTTAACACCTATATCGGACTTGCAGCAGTGAATGCCTTATTTCATCAGCAGGGCATGACCATTTTCGCCGTAGTGATGGTGTTGTGTATTCCACTGGTCAATATTTTATCTGTACTTGCATTTACTCGTAGTTCAGATATGCAGATCTTCAAAATTCTGGTTGATCTGTTAAAGAATCCTTTAATTTTAGGCTCTCTTGTGGGTGGCCTATTTAATCTTTCAGGCTTATCACTCTGGGCCGGGTTTGAATTATTCCTAAAACAGATTGCCTTATGCAGTTTGCCGCTTGGCTTGATGTGTGTGGGGGCTGCTTTAAAATTCCAAGGCTTCCAGCGGGATATCTTCCCATTGGGCCTGGCGACTTTTGGACGTTTATTAGGAATGCCACTTGCTGCTTTCTTTGTCTGCCAATTATTTAATATTGACCCTTTAACCACACATGTACTGGTGTTGTTTTTTGCTTTACCTACCGCTTCAGCTTCTTATGTGTTGACACGTGTCTATGGGGGAGATAGCCAGTTCATGGCTAGTATTATCAGTATGCAAACGGTAGTCGCGGCAGGATCTCTCATGTTAATTCTTTCCTGGTTAATTTAATTTTAGGCTCTGAAAGCCAGTCATATATTGAGAGTTTTCTGGTAAACCAATCTCGTAAATAGCCTAAGAAAATATTAACTTTATTGCTTTTCTTAAATGCTTTTTATTGGAGCATGACGTAGAAAAATGAGGCAAAAAACCAAATTAAAATCTTAAAACTCATTTGAAATGGATAGTGTTATTTCTTCTAAATTTATTGAAAGTGTTGTTACCACTTAAATCACGTGAATTAACATAAATAAAAAACTGTAGTCCCCGATAAGATGGTATATAAATTGCTCAGGATAATAAAAATATTATTGCAGGAGAGAAATGCTACTGCATTCGCCGAAGGAGCAAGGTCCCAGGAAACTCTCAGGCAAAAGGACTGCAATAATATATTAAACTCTGGAGAGAAGTGTTGAATCACTCACCGAAGGGGGAAGGTTGCTGCATACAGTTATGATGCAGTTACCGAAGCTCTCAGGTACACATGACAGATGGGAAAGACATCACATATTAAGGAGAGGTGTCTATGCGTCATGTTATTGTGGTGGGGGCAGGCATTACCGGTGTAACAACAGCTTATGAGCTCGCTTTACTCGGTTATCAGGTCACGGTGGTCGACCGTCATCTTTATCCCGCGATGGAAACATCCTTTGCCAATGGCGGACAACTTTCTGCCTGTAATGCAGAAGTCTGGAATCAAAAAGCCACTGTATTGAAAGGCATCAAATGGATGTCACAGAAAACCGCGCCACTATTGCTTAATCCTTCTTTTAGTCTGCATAAATATGGCTGGCTGATGGAATTTCTAGGTCATATTAAAAATTATGAAGCCAATACCCGGGAAACGGTAAGACTCGCGCTACTGGCCAGAAAACGCCTGTTTGAAATTGCCGAAATTGAGCAGATTGATTTTGATCTGGAAAAGCGCGGAATTCTACATTTCTACCATAATAAAGCTGATTATGATGTCGCAATTAAGGTCAATGATCTCCTATGTAGTGGTGGTCTAGAACGTAATGCAATTACAAATGAAGAAATCAAGCAGATTGAACCTGCATTAACTGGAGATTACTACGCCGGGTTTTATTGCCAAAGTGATGCGACTGGAGATATTCATAAATTCAGTACCGGACTGGCAAATGCTTGTATGAAAAAAGGGGTGAAATTCGAATTTGGTCAGGATGTATTTGCAGTCGATCACCAGACACAGCAGATTATAGTTAAATGCAGGCCAAGCCCTGAAAATGTGCGTGCCAATGCTGAAGATGTGCTCGAGATTCAGGCAGATGCCATTGTGGTATGTGCAGGTGTCAGCAGTTACCAGTTGGCAGATCTGTTGGGGGAGCGGGTGAATGTCTACCCGGTGAAAGGCTATTCAATTACGGTACAGCTCAATGAAGAGCAAAGCCAGCAAAATGCTCCTTGGGTCAGTCTCCTCGATGAGAGTGCCAAGATCGTCTTGTCACGCTTAGGTAAAGACCGCTTACGTGTTGCAGGAACCGCGGAATTTAATGGCTATAATCGGGATATTCGCGTAGACCGGATTCAGCCTTTAATTGACTGGACACAACGCAATTTCGATCTGTGTACTGAACATGTGGTTCCGTGGGCAGGTCTGCGTCCCATGATGCCGAATATGATGCCTGTAGTGCGCCGTGGTAGACAGGAACGTGTCTTTTATAACACCGGTCATGGACACTTGGGCTGGACATTATCAGCGGCAACCGCAGCTATGATTAGCCAAGAAATAGCTCAGCATTACCCGGCATAAGTAAATAGCCCGCTTGCGGGCTATTTTAAAAGATCAAAAAATAATTGTTTATCAATTAAGCTCCTTCTACTTGGGGAAGAAGGTTGGGGTGAAGGGAATCTTTATAAAAACTTCTCCAATAAGGAGAGGGAATTTCTAGTTTAAATTTTTAAATATATATTTAGGAGATTGGTAGATAAAAATAAAAGTCGACTGTTTAATCATATAAACGATAAATACCACTAAAGCGCTCGCAGCCTTTTTGTTCAGTACTGACCGTCAAGATTGCTTTGCTATAGTTAAAGGTATATTTGCAGTCATGCTCATTATCCATAATCTGGCTTTTAGTTTCCGTCGTGGTATAAGCCAGAAAAGGAATGGTCTGGGTTTCTGCACGATTGTTCGGATTACGGTAGGCGACCCCTTCAATCTTGATGCGGTCTTTCGTCAGCTGATGAATCTTGAGATGAATCGGCTGTTTGGCCATTTGGCCCTGTTCAAACTTCAGATAGTGCTGAGTCAGGCTCTGATTCAAAGAAATATAAATATTGAGGTCATCCAGACGCTGGTCAAATTGCTGTTTAAAGCAGTCCAGCGTTTTACATTGCTGTAAGCGTGTGCTCCATAGTTGCTGGGTATCTTGCAACAAGCGAACAGGTGCATCTGTAATCAGAAAAGCGGTAAAATATTGATCAGCCAGTTTTTCACGCGGTTCATCTAGAGAGGCTGAGCAGATCTTTTTCATGGCTGCGTTATTGTTATGATGACTGCTACAGTCCAGCGATTCAGCATGAATGCTGCTAGCAAAAAGGCCTGTCCCGAGTAAAAGTCCCATTATTTTCATCATATTTATATCAGTTTTCAGTAGCATGATCGCTTATACTTTCACTGTGTTACGCTAGGTCTAACTATAGCGAAATAGAAACGTCGTGTACAAGATTTCAATCAGTTATTTCTAAAGGATATAAAAGTGATTGCACAAATTCGTATTGGTCAGGGACTGGATGTACATGCATTTGAAGAAGGTGATTTTGTCACTCTGGCAGGTATTCAGATTCCACATACGCATGGCTTGAAAGCACACTCTGATGGTGATGTAGTTTTACATGCACTTTGTGATGCTTTATTAGGTGCCTTAGCACTGGGCGATATTGGTCAACATTTTCCGGATACCGATCCGCAGTTTAAGGGTGCGGACAGCAAGGTCTTGTTAAAGCATGTCTATCAGCTAATTCTGGATCGTGGTTATCGCCTGAATAACGCTGATATCACTGTAGCTTGTGAACGTCCAAAGCTGGCTAAACATAATCTGGAAATGCGTCAGAGCATTGCCGATGTACTGGATGTGGATATGACTCAAATCAGTATTAAAGCCACAACCACTGAAAAATTAGGATTTACTGGCCGTCAGGAAGGTATTCTGTCTATGGCAACTGTTCTAATCAGCCACTACAAATAACATCAACCGAAGTTATTGGGATGAATCAGGGATAATTCCAGTTCATGTGTTGCTTTACGGCCTTGCAGCTGTAGGGCAACCGCATGAATTAAACCGGTCCAAGTTTCATTCGGTTCCCAGAGCTGATGCAGATATTCCTGCGCAGTCGGCATATCCATATTCATGTAGTATTGACGGTATAGATATATCAGGCAGCTGACATGATAATTCTGCGTACAATGTACCCAGACCATTTGTTCTTTGACCAGATAATCAATCAGATCCAATACCAGTAGGCACTGACTATCTGAGGGAGTTTCCCAAGAGATGGGCAACTGGATATAGTTCAGGCCAAGATCAAGACAAATTTTATCTTCATGTAACAGATGATGATCGCTATCTGTTAATGCCACATTGATTACGGTAGAGACGCCGTATTCTTTAATCAACCTCAGTTGTTCAGTTGTCGGCTGACCAGAGCTGAACAGATGGTCATGGATGAACTGAAAATTTTCAATTTGACTTAATGCAGTTTCAATTTCATTCATCAGATAAAATTTTCCTTGTTCAGAAATGAAAACGCCATCTTGTCGATGGCGTTTGTCAGTTCGTTTAACGATTAGGTAAAACGTCCTTCAATGCCTCATGCATGTCAAGCAACACTTTTTCTGTGGTCTCCCAATCGATACAGCCATCAGTTACTGATTTTCCATATTCCAGATCACAAAGATTGGCAGGAATATCCTGACGGCCACCTTTCAGATGACTTTCTACCATAATACCAACAATTGACTTGTTTCCATCAAGAATTTGTTCAGTAATATTTTTTAAGACAAGCGGTTGTAAGTACGGGTCTTTATTCGAGTTTGCGTGGCTGGCATCAATCATGATCTTGCCGCTCACTTTGGCTTTCGCAAGAGCTGCTTCAGCATCTGCAACTGAACCTGCATCGTAGTTAGGTTTGCCATTACCACCACGTAGAACCACGTGTGCATATGGGTTACCAGAAGTACGAATCACCGCAACCTGACCTTGATCATTAAGGCCCAGGAAGCTGTGACCATGTTTAACAGATTGCATTGCATTAGTCGCAACAGTTAAGCCGCCGTCTGTGCCATTTTTGAAGCCGACTGGTGAAGACAGGCCAGAAGACATTTCACGGTGAGTTTGGCTCTCAGTAGTACGTGCACCGATCGCTGACCATGAAATTAGATCTTGATAGTACTGTGGAGAGTTTGGATCCAGTGCTTCTGTCGCACATGGCAGGCCAAGTTCATTCAGCTCCAGTAACAGTTTACGACCGATACGCAGACCTTTCTCAATATTGAAAGAGTCATTCATATCAGGGTCATTGATCAGACCTTTCCAGCCTACAGTTGTACGCGGTTTTTCAAAATAAACACGCATTACGATATACAGGCTATCTCTTACTTTTTCGCTTAAAGCTTTTAAACGTTCAGCATATTCATGCGCAGCCGCTGGATCATGAATTGAACATGGACCAATCACTACAAAAATACGCTTATCCTTGCCATCCAGGATATTACGAATCGTTTCACGACCATGCAGTACGGTTTGATAAGCAGTTTCAGTCAAAGGTAACTCTGCTTTCAACTGAGCAGGTGTTACCAAAGGAATCATGCTTTGGATATTCACGTCATCAATATCTGATGCTGAAATAGGTTTTGACTGTAGTGTATTCATTGCCGTCACTGGTTTGATCATACAAAAGGTTGTTTAATAGCCTGAATATAACATGAATGATGCGTCACTTTGTTATAAAAAAGATGAATACTTCTTTGAAAAAAAAGTGATGAATCCATGATTTAGTTTAAACAGCAGCAGCTTTTTCTGCTGCTGTTACCAATTCAGGTTGGGCGGGTTGTGCCGGTTTTGACTTGACTGGATTCACAATGAAATTCACGCCAAGACAGAACAGGGTAATCCCAAGAATTTTACGGATAATTTTCTCTGGCATACGTGAACTGATCAGTGTACCAATCACAATTGCTGGAATAGAACCGCAAATTAACCAGCCTAATAAAGTAAAGTCTACATTACCTGCGCTCATATGGCCCAGACCTGCGACTAAAGTTAGAAGTACAGCATGTACTACATCCGAACCGATGATGCGAATCATGGGTAAATTCGGAAACATGAGGATCAAGGCCATAATACCGAAAGCACCGGCACCGACAGATGATAGGGTCACAAATACGCCCAGTACAATCCCCATGATCACGATCAAGACACGTTTATTACCAGATTTAAAGTCAACTTTGTCCAGATCCTGAGTCATGTCAGGCAGTTCTTGTTTGCGGTATTTATTAAAAAACTTTTCAATAGAATTGCGGAATATAATAGATGCCCCGGTA
Organism: Acinetobacter sp. UBA2581; assembly: GCF_002339435.1. Taxonomy (NCBI): domain Bacteria; kingdom Pseudomonadati; phylum Pseudomonadota; class Gammaproteobacteria; order Moraxellales; family Moraxellaceae; genus Acinetobacter; species Acinetobacter sp. UBA2581. The sequence continues at coordinate 16,747 of NZ_DDLD01000085.1, forward strand.
AGGGTCAGCATAAAGCCTAATACCATGGTCAGCGTTGCTTTATAATGTGTCGATTGACTGAGGTAATTCTCTAGTACCCAATGGGTCGCAAATGAGGCAGGGATACTACCGATGGCCAGCCAGATCACAATAGGCCAGACAATATTCATTTTTTTGGCATGAACCAATGAACCACAAAATTTAGAAATTGCGGCATAAAGAAGGTCTGTACCAATCGCGATATGCGGTTCAACCCGAAGCAGTGTAATCAGGATTGGGGTCATCAACGAACCGCCACCGACACCGGTAATCCCGACACAGAAACCAACCAATACACCTGCTAAAATAAATTCAATCGGACCAAACATGCATATATGCCAAAATCAAAAAACGAGCATATCTTATGACTTTTAAATATAAGTCGTTGTCTTGATTATTGATTTGCTTATTCTAAAAAGAGATAAAGACTGTAAAATTTAAAGTAATTCATCCTAATTTATATTTTAATTTGAATCATCTAGTACACCTTTCTATTGCTAAGCCTGAAAATTGATAAAGATTCTGCAAAATGCCTTTTGATTTATTTGTTTAAAGATTATTCGGTTTAGGTCACTTCTAATTTTTAAGCTGGGCTAAGGCGCGGGCATTGTCCAGATCCCAGTAATTTTATTATTTGAGATAGCCATGATTTGTGAGTTCAACACTTAGGCATGCTCAAATCACGCTTTATGATAGAATCTGAACGGAATTAATTTGTCTCATTTGAGGGAATACACTTGCAGAATCGGAAACTTAAAATCGGAATCGTGGTGGGAGAGGTATCGGGAGATACGCTTGGTGCGAAGTTCATCCGTAGTTTTCGAGAGCAGGGTATTGATGCAGAATTTGAAGGGATCGGCGGGCCACAAATGCTGGCGGAAGGCTTCAAGAGCTACTATCCAATGGATATTCTCTCGGTCATGGGCATTGTTGAAGTCCTGAAAGATATTAAAAAACTGTTTGCAGTTCGTGATGGTCTGGTCGAGACCTGGACGAAAGATCCAGTCGATGTGTTTATCGGTATTGATGCGCCTGATTTTAATTTGCGACTTTCCAAAACCCTGAAGCAAAAACAGTTACCGATTAAGACCGTGCAATATGTCAGTCCTTCGGTCTGGGCATGGCGTCAGGGCCGGGTACATGGCATCAAGGCCAGTATTGATCTGGTGCTGTGCCTATTTCCATTTGAAAAAGCATTTTTCAAGAAATGGGATGTTCCGGCAGCTTTTGTCGGTCATCCATTGGCAAGCCAGTTACCCCTTAACAATGATCTGGCTGAAGCGCAGGCAGAACTGGGTCTCGATTCTACGCAAAAGTATATTGCACTGCTGCCGGGGAGCCGCCGTGGGGAAATTGAACGTTTAGGACCATTGGTACTGGATGCAGCCAAAATTCTACATCAGAAATACCCGGATTATACGTTTCTGATTCCCGCCATTAATGAGATGCGCAAACAGCAGATTGAAAACTTGCTGGCACAATATCCGGACAGTTTAAAAGCGCATATCCGCCTGATGGAAAATACCAGTAGCGAGTCAAAAATTGGCCGCCAAGTCATGAATGCGTCCAATATCATTGCGCTAGCTTCAGGCACTGCGACACTGGAAGCCATGTTATTGCACCGTCCGATGGTGACCTTTTATAAATTGCACTGGCTGACTTTCCAGATTGCCAAATTGCTAGTCAAAATTCCTTATTTCTCATTGCCAAATATTATTGCGGGCAAAAAAGTCATTCAGGAATTAATTCAGTCTGAAGCAACGCCTGAAAATCTAGCTGCTGAAATTGAAAAATTGATGGATATTGAAGCAGCTCAAATTCAGGTGATGCAGCATCTCACCATGCACAAGCAGCTGCTTTCCGGCAATAGTGAAGATCCTGTCAAAGCGGTACTAGACTTAGTCCAATAAAGGCGTCTTGCTTTTCTGACAAGCAACACGATATTGGGTCGGGGTTTGTTCAAACTGTTTTTTAAAGCTTTGACTAAACGCCGTTTCCGAAGAATAGCCTACCAAATAGGCGATCTGCTGAATGCTAAATCCGCTATTTCTGAGATATTGTGCTGCCAGTCGAAGTCGATACTGTTGCAGATAAGCCAATGGCGGCTCACGAACAATCTGGGTAAACAGCTGGGCAAATTTGGAGCGCGACATATGGCATTGTTCAGCCAAACTTTCTACAGTCCAAGGCTGTTCTGGTTTGCCATGAATCGCTGCCAAGGCATTGGATAGTTCAGGATGCGAAAGGGCATTTAGCCAGCTTGAGGCATTTTCCAGATTCAAAATATAATCTCGTACGCATTCAATCAGTAAAATACTGACCAGATGATCCAGAATCTTGTCCCGTCCAGGACGAAGTTGTTGGGTTTCTAGCGCCAGAAATTGCAAACCGACCTGTAACCATTCTGGTGCTGTATCTCCCAGAATATGCTGGATGTGCAGAAATTTGGGTAAAGCACTCAATAGCGGTTTCGCCATCTGGATATCCAGATTGGAACGAATCGCCAAAATAAAACTACGTTCTGCTGAATGGGTGATATTGAGATCCACACATTGCTGTGCATGAGTCTGAAAATAAGAGTTGATCGAATGATGTTCAGAAAAATTCGCATTACCGGGACTAGAAATCCGATGGGCAGAACCTGCAGGCAATAACATCAGATCGCCTTGTTGCAGCTCAAGCAGATCGCCATCTTTAAATATTAATTGCGCTTGACCTTGCAATAACACATAAGCCAGCATGGAAGGTTCATATTTATAATCAAACCCGCCTGGATGGAACAGATTGAGGTAGAGATATTCTGATTTTTCCAGATGAATATCATCAAAAATTTTACTTAAAGCATCCATGCCTGACTCTATTCTTTTGTTTTAATTCATTTAATTAAATTTAAATAGTCCAGAATTGTGATTTAAGGCCAAGATTTAGCCTATTGCGCCAAAGACGCTGACATAGTTTTTCTGGACGTTCAATACTGTTTGCTAATGCTGAAATATTCAACTATATGTGCAGAGTAACATAAAAAAGGAGGGTCGTAATGAATGCCCCTGCACAAATTAGCAAAGCTCAGTTCACGCAGGATGTGTCAGCGCTGAAAGGTTTACAACTGGATAAAAAACGTTTTGGCTGGCTGCTCAGTCCCAGTTTGCCTGTGATCGGTATGGGAATTCTGGCTGGCTATCATTTTGGTCCCAAAGCCACTAAAAAAGTCTTTGCGATGGGTGGACCTTTATTATTGCATGTGATTATCCCGACTCTGGATGCTTTAATTGGTGATGATGCCAATAATCCAAATGATGAGCAGATTCAGGCATTGGTCAGAGATCCTTATTATGACCGGATTGTGAAGATGTTTATTCCTTTGCAAATGGCTGCCAATGCTTTTGCAGGCTATGTAGTATCCCGCCCAAATGTTTCTCTGGTCGATCAGGTTCTACTTGGCGTATCTATGGGGGCGATCAATGGAATCGGCGTGAATACTGCGCACGAGCTGAGCCATCGTTCTCAGAAAAAAGACCATTACTGGTCGCATGCCAGCCTGATGCCACTGGCCTATAACCATTTCCGGATTGAGCATCCTTATGGACATCATAAACGGGTGGCGACGCCAGAAGACCCGGCATCTTCGAAAATGGGTGAATCTTTCTACCGTTTCTGGCCACGTACCGTATTGGGTGGCTTGAAATCAGCAATTCAGATAGAAAAAAGACGTTTGGAACGTAAAGGCTTAAAATTCTTTAGTCAGGAGAATGAACTGTTTCATGGCTGGGCCATGAGTGCGGGCTATCATGCCTTGATGCTGAAAACGTATGGCAAAAAAATTATTCCTTATACGCTGACCCAGGCCTTCTATGGCATCAGCCTGTTTGAGATCGTGAATTATATCGAGCATTATGGGTTGAAACGCGGGCAAAAAGCGGATGGTACCTATGAGCGAACCTTGCCCGAACATAGCTGGAACAATAACAATATCGTGACTAATCTGTTCCTGTACCAGTTACAGCGCCATTCAGATCATCATGCCTATCCAAGCCGGCCATTTCAGGCATTGCGACATTTTGATGAAGCGCCAGAATTACCAAGTGGTTATGCTACCATGCTGATTCCAGCACTGATTCCACCATTGTGGTACAAAATGATGGATCAACGTGTGTATCAGCATTATCAAGGCGATCTGACTAAAGCGAATATTCTGCCTTCGAAGCGTGCCAAGCTGCTTAAGAAATTTGGTCTAAAAGACGCTGCGGCTTGATGATGTAAACAAATAAAAAATGCGCCTCAAATGGCGCATTTTTATTGATTTTTAATTAGAACCAGTCACTTTGCATATTTAGACAGGTGTCATCGAAGTTCATCAGTAATTTAGCCTGATGTTCAATTTCAGGCAGTTCCCACTGAATAAAATATTGAGCTGCCTGAATTTTACCTGCCAGAAAAGCTTTATCTTCCTGTTGAGAAGATGTGCCAAATTTAAGTTGAGCCTGATTAGCCATTTCCAGCCACAACCACGCAATAATAGTTTTGCCCATCATATCCAGATATAGGCCAGAATTGGCCAAAGCTTCACTAACGTTGCCTTGATGCAGAGCCTGACCTAAAACCTGAGTGGTCTTTTGCACAGTGGCAAGATGCTGTTTATAGACATCTGCCAGTTCTGTTAACTTACTATCCTGAATCTCAAATAAGGTTTTCTGGATGCGTTGCATGAGCAGAGTCAGGCCTTTGCCATTGTGCTGCCAGAGTTTACGGCCTAATAGATCCAGAGACTGAATCCCATAAGTGCCTTCATGAATCGGATTAAGGCGGTTATCACGATAGCATTGCTCAACCGGATATTCACGCGTATAGCCCGCACCACCCAAGACCTGAATCGCCAGATCATTGGCTTTAGGACCATAGGCAGAAGGGAAGGACTTGACCACGGGTGTAATGAGATCCAGCAAAATAGCACTATCTTCATCTTGTACAGCCTGATGTTCATCAATTAAGCGGGCTGCAAATAAGCACAGCGCCAAAGCACCTTCAACATAAGACTTTTGTGCTAATAACATGCGTTTGACATCAGTATGCTCAATGATATTCACGGGCTTGGCATCAGGTGTTTTTTCATGAACCAGCCGGCCTTGAGGACGGTTTTTGGCATAGTTCAGAGATTCCAGATAACCACGATAACCAATCATGGCTGCACCGAGACCAACACCGACACGTGCTTCATTCATCATCTTGAACATGTATTTTAAGCCATGCCCCGCTTCACCAATTAAATAGCCTAAGCAATTGTCATTTTCCCCAAAGCTTAGCACTGTTGAAGTAGTGCCGCGATAGCCCATTTTGTGTAGCAGGCCAGCCAGCTGGACATCATTGGATTCACCTAAAGTGCCATCTGTATTGGTTTTGAGTTTCGGCACGATGAATAGGGAAATACCTTTTACGCCTTGTGGTGCATCTTGGATACGAGCCAGAACCAGATGCACAATATTTTCAGTAATGTCCTGATCACCACCAGAAATAAACATTTTCTGGCCTTTAATTTTATAGCTTCCATCTGCCTGAGAAATCGCTTTAGTGGTCAGATCTCCCAAAGAGGAACCTACATTCGGCTCGGTCATCGCCATAGTCCCGGCAAAGCGGCCACTGAGCATATGCGGCAAGAACATTTGTTTTTGTTCTGAAGAAGCAAAGGCCTGAATCAGATTTGCTGCAGCGGCTGTCAGAAAAGAGTAGGCAACAGTCGAAGGATTCGCCGACATAAAATAGGCATTGCAGGCCATATTCACCAAAGTCGGCAATTGCATGCCGCCGTCTGCGTAATCATGCTGGGCGCAGAGTAGACCAGCATCAGCAAATTGTTGCCATGCTATTTTCACTTCATCAATAGTCTTCACCTGTTTGCCATCAAAGCTCGGTTCGTGGTGATCAGCCTTGGCATTATGCGGCGCAAAATAATCGGTCGCGATGCCTTTTGCCGTTTCCAGAATGCTATCAAAGGTATTTTTGTCATGATCCTGATAACGTTCCAGGTCAGTTAAGGCTTCGAGTTTGAAAACATCATAAAGCAGAAAATTGAGGTCTTTATCATTAATCAGCTGAGTCACAGTACGATCCTGAATGTGTAATCCTTGAGATAGCATCAAGACTAGCAGTTGCATTTATCAAGGAGGATTGTCAATAATGACATGAATCGGGTGAAAAACGACAAATAGAAAAATATGCAACAGGTAGTGATTTTAGGCTTTGATGGTGCTTTGGCTTCAGCAATTACAGGTGTCGTCGATTTATTTGCTATGGCTGGCGTGAGCTGGAACCGGATTCAGCAGCAGGATGTGCAACGCCTGTTTAAAGTCAGGATCGCAAGTCCAGATGGACAGCCAATTCGTTGTATTAATGGTCTGGAATTGCAAGCTCATTGTGCGTATAAAGAGATTCAAACAGCAGATATTCTGGTAGTGCCGACCATTGCCGCACCTATTCAAGAGGTACTGGATGAAAATCCAGGCCTGATTCAGTTTTTAACTTCCGCTCATGCACAATCCACCTTAATCGCTGGAAACTGCACCGGGAATTTCTTTCTGGCAGAAGCCGGCATATTAGATGGACGTGTGGCGACAACGCATTGGGGATTTCAGGACATGTTTCGTGCCCGTTATCCTCAGGTCAAACTCAATGCCGATCTGATGATTAGCCGGGATCAGAATATTTACTGTGCAGGTGGAGGCTTGGCCTGGTTTGACTTAGGCTTGCATCTGATTGAACGTTTCTATGGTTTTGAAGTTGCCATGCAATCTGCCAAATCCTTTGTGATTGATTATCGACGCGATAGCCAACTCTCTTATTCATTAATGAAGATTGGTCAACCTCATCATGATGAACTGGTGCAAAAAGTTCAGGACTGGTTAGAGCAGCATTTTCATGAAGAATTCACTTTGAATGCACTGGCAGAACGTTTTAATGTTACCACTCGTACTTTAATCCGGCATTTTAAGCAGGCGCTAAATATTGCACCGAACCAGTATCTACAAGCCATTCGCATTGAAGCAGCACGCAAACGGCTTGAGGAAACTGATCAGGCAATAGATCTGATTATGCAAAATGTCGGCTATCAGGATCCAAGCTCATTTCGGCGTTTATTTTATAAAAAAACAGGGTTAACACCCTTAGAATATCGCCGTCGTTTTAGCCGACGTTTCTAGATTTTGATAAAAAGAGAGATTCGAAAATCTCTCTTGATATAATACATATTAGCTAAAGATGTCTTTACGTAGATAATGCGTATAAATGGTTGAAGTGATACTTTGCAGGAAGCCTGTAAACATAATCCAGTAAATAAAAACTTCACGTTCTAACCATTTTAGTCCGAAGCCTTTAAATCCGATGATGATCAAAAAGGCTGAACTAATCCCCAAAAATAAGTTGAGATATAAAAAACGGGCTTGATGCCCGTTTAAAAAAGTATTGAATCAACTCGTTTAAGCTTTAACTGAGGTCGATTTAACCTTGCGGCCATGCAGCAGGTAATACCAGATTAGACAGCTAAAGGTAAGCAATGCAGAGAACAGATAAAGCTGACGATAACCCACCTGATCCAGCAGCATGCCGAGGAAATAAGGGCCGAAACCAAGACCTGCATCCAGTGCAATAAAGAAGGTTGAGGTGGCGAGACCCATCCGTTGCAAGGTGGTACTTTTCACAGCAATGGTTTGACACACGGACTGGATATTCCCGAAACCAAAACCTAATAACGCGGCACTCGCCAGTAACATCACAGAGTTTTGTGCTTGACTCAGCATCAGAATACCTACTGCCATAATCACGATTGCAGGATAGATAATGATGTTTTCACCTTTGCGGTCCATTAATGGGCCAGTAAAAGGACGCGACAGCAGAATAGCAAAGGCATACATCAGGAAGAAGAAAGAGGCTGCTTCGACCAGATTGATGTCCTTGGCATAGAAGTGAATAAAGGACAATACGCCTGAATAACAGGTAGCCACCAGCAGGACAATCACTGCAATCGGCAAGGCATTGGGCTCTACATATTGAGCGAGTTTACTGGCAGATTGTGGAACAGAGGAAGTTGATGTACCACTCGCTTTAAGGCGCGGCGGCTGGATAAACAGACCGCAGATCAGGCAGCTGAGCGCAACGATAGTGGTGAAGATAAAAATCACCTGATAATTAAAATTCGTCATCAGCCAGATCCCGACAAAAGGACCAATCGCTGTACCAAGCGTACTGCTCATACTGAAATAACCGATACCTTCACCACGTCGTGTTGCCGGAATGGTTTGCGCAATTACTGTGCCGAGTACGGTAGAGGCCATACCCATCATAAAGCCGTGGATCAGACGAATACCCAATAACACTTCTAGTTTGGCCGGAATCATATAAAGTCCGGAAAATAGCAAAAAGCCAGTCAGGCCAATCACCAGAGTATTTTTCAGCCCTAGACGATTCAGTAATTTCCCAATAAATAAGCGTCCAATTAACGTTCCGACAATAAACAGACCGGATACCAGACCGGCTTGTGCAGTCGATGCTCCCAGTTCAGCGACCGAGAAACCGACAATCACAATCACCAGCAGGTAAAACACCAGAACAAGCTGGAAATTAACCAGACTGACCAGGACGAAATTAGGGGTCCATAAGCGGGCTTGATCTTGGCTCATTGTGGCGTTTCCTGAGATGAAGGGTGTAATTGCTGAATCAGTTGAACCAAAGTATTTTTACTGCTTTGCAGATCATCTGCGTCAATCTGTTGCAGTAACTGATCTTCAAAAGCATCAATCTGTTTAGAACACAGGTTAAAGGTTTTAACCCCTTGCTCGCTGAGTTTAAATACCTTTTGACGTTTATCTTCGGTTTCGATCTGGCAGATTAAGTCGAGTTCACTTAAATGCTGGATACGTTTGGTTATGCTTGGTTTTGAAACATTTAAATAGCTTGAAATATCAACCAGTGTGCATTGCTGTTGGGATTGAATGGTATAGAGCACTTGCCATAAGGAATAATTAAGTTGGGAGGATAATAAAATAGTATTGATTTCATCACTCATGAGTCGTGCGCAACGCAGCAACAGTGAACGAAATCTGGAAGAGGGTTGAAACATATAGTTAACCTGGCTAACTAAATTGTGCCTAATTTACGCCTCTTTATTCAATTAGACAAGAGGGAAATTTTGAAAATTTTTGCATGGTTAACGTCTTTTTGACTAAGTTATTACAAGTCTTTAACTTGATTAAAAAATAATCAACAAAAGACTACATACTTTTAAGAATGATTCAGCCTAAGCTACCTAAGCACTAGAAAAATCCATCACTTAATAACTGAAGGGCAGATATGCCACATAACACTGCATAGGTGAAGTTTATGACTCTGGGTTTAACTGCATTAGAGTTAGCACGCATACAGTTCGCCTTTACTGTATCTTTTCATATTATCTTTCCTGCAATTTCAATCGGATTAGCAAGTTTTTTGGCTATTCTGGAATGGCGCTGGTTAAAGACTAAAAATCCGATTTTTCAGGATCTGTTCAAGTTTTGGGTCAAAATTTTCGCCGTCGCATTTGGTATGGGCGTCGTATCCGGTGTGGTAATGAGCTATCAGTTCGGAACTAACTGGAGTGAGTTTTCCCGGGTCGCTGGAAGTGTGACCGGACCCTTGCTGGCTTATGAAGTTTTAACTGCGTTCTTTTTAGAAGCCGGATTCCTGGGCATCATGCTCTTTGGCTGGAATCGGGTTGGCCCACGAGCACACTTTTTCTCCACTTTAATGGTCGCAGTCGGCACCTGTATTTCCATGTTCTGGATTTTATCTTCCAATAGCTGGATGCAGACCCCACAAGGTTTTGCGATTGAAAACGGCCTGATCGTCCCGCAGGACTGGGTAGCGATCGTATTTAACCCGTCTTTTCCTTATCGTCTGGCCCATATGGCGATGGCCGCCTTTCTGGTCTCGGCCTTACTTGTAGCTTCAACAGCGGCATGGCATCTGATCAAGGGTCGTCGCGATCCTTTAGTTAAAACTTCATTTTCCATGGCCATGTGGCTGATTCTGGCACTTGCACCTTTACAGATTTTTGTGGGGGATATGCATGGTCTGAATACACTTGAACATCAGCCAGCCAAACTGGCCGCGATGGAAGGCCATTGGGAAACCAATCATGATGAAGGAATGCCTTTATACCTTTTTGGGATTCCAGACATGCAAGCGGAAGAAACCAAATATGCAATTGGTATTCCTAAATTGGGTAGCCTGATTCTGACGCACTCTATGGATGGAAAAGTCACGGGGCTTAAAGATTTTGCGCCTGAAGATCGACCCAATTCACTGGTCGTGTTCTGGAGTTTCCGGATTATGGTCGGGATGGGTATGTTGATGCTCTTGCTTGCATTATGGGGGCTATGGTCACGTACCCGAGGACGTTTTTATGAGTCACGTGGTCTGAATCGTTTTGCACTCATCATGGGTCCATCCGGATTTCTTGCCATGCTGGCAGGATGGTTTACCACAGAAGTCGGCCGTCAGCCTTGGGTTGTCTACGGCATTATGCGGACCAAAGATGCATTATCACCAGTGTCCGCTGAACAGGTCGGTTTGACCTTGATTATCTTTGTGGTGGTGTACTGCGTTGTTTTTGGCGTAGGAATTTTCTACATGTTGCGCCTAATGCATAGAGGTCCAGAATTTATTCATTCCAGACCACATCATGAATCGGATAGCGATGTGGTTCAGGCTTCCCGTCGACCATTGAGCAGTATTCGCGAACGTATTGAAGAGGTTCCTGAACATCCGGATCAGGAGGATAAAAAATGATTGATTTATCATTAATTTGGATTGCGATTATTGGACTGGGTGTACTGGTCTATACTATTCTCGATGGTTTCGATCTGGGCATTGGCATTCTATTTCCATTCTTCCCGCATCAGGATGAACGCGATGTCATGATGAATACGGTCGCTCCGGTCTGGGATGGTAATGAAACTTGGATGGTTCTAGGGGGCGCTGGATTATTTGCTGCCTTTCCATTGGCTTATTCGACGGTACTCTCAGCACTGTATATGCCCATTATCCTGATGGTGATCGCCTTGATTTTTCGTGGTGTTGCTTTTGAGTTCCGTTTTAAGGCGAATAAAAGCAAACACTGGTGGGATAAAGCTTTTATAGGTGGATCGATCATCACCAGTTTCTTGCAAGGGATGATCCTGGGTGCATATATTCAGGGAATTGAAACACGAAATGGTGTCTATGTAGGTGGTGGTCTGGATTGGCTCAGTCCATTTAGTATCTTTACAGGAATCAGTGTCGTGGTGCTATATGCAGCATTAGGCTGTGGATGGCTCATTTATAAAACCGGTGATGATTTACAGGATCGCATGTTTAAACTGATGCCGAAGCTGATTGTAGCCTTATTGATTATTCTAGGTGCTGTTAGTGTTTATACGCCGTTGACCCATCCGCAAATTGCGGAGCGCTGGTTCAGCCAGCCTCAATTTACCTACTTTATGCCCGTACCGATCCTGGTCATATTGTTTACCTGGCTGGCCTTACGTGCCTGTAAAAGACGCAGTGAACTAGGCCCATTTTCCTATATGTTAGTGCTGGTATTCCTGGCATATACCGGTTTTCTGATTAGTCTGTGGCCTTATATTATTCCACCATCAGTCACGATCTGGCAGGCAGCGGCACATGAAAATAGTCAGTTATTTGCTTTGATTGGAGCCTTAGTCCTGATTCCGATTATCGTGATTTATACCTGCATGTCCTATTGGGTATTCCGACACAAGGTGCGTGTTGGTGATGATGGTTATCATTAAGGAGCGGGTATGACACGCAAACAGATAGTATGGTTTGTAGGCTTATGGCTTGCAGGTTTTTTGACACTGGCACTTATTGCAGGGGCATTCCGCTTTCTGGTACATTTGGCCTATTAGGTCATCATATGAACTGAACAAGCAAAAGGGATTTGTTAGTACAGATCCCTTTTTTATAAGCTAAATTTTAGATCTTTAAAATCAAGATGAGGCTTTGATCTGTTTACGATACACACTTGGACGGACAGGGCGGCTATTTTTCCATAACCCTTTTTTCTGCTTTTTGGCTTTATTCTGTAGTTCCATCATATAGCGTAAATGGTTTTTATCCCGGATATATTCCTCATAAACCCATGCCGCACCACGTTTCACAATCTCTTCATTGATATTCTTGCGATAACGATAGACCACACCGACACAGCGACCATATCGGTCAATATCAGTAATTTGTACACGAATCATTTTATTTTTAACCATACTTTGAACCAGGCGTAACGATTCCTTACCATAGGCCTGTGAAGATTCAGGTGCATCGACATAAGCAAAGCGCAGTTTGGTCTCAGAGCGACGGATATTAAAACGGTAGCAGGTGAGGGTATCGCCATCACTGACAGCACTAACCCGGCACCAGTATTTCTTACCTTTCTTAAAGGGGCGAAATAGGTCCTTTAAATACACCGTAATTTTATGCAGCAGATAATAGGAAAAACACAGAAGTACGAAGCCCAGCACAATTTGCCAGGTGGTGGAGAGATGTAACAAGGGCAAGATCCAAATCAGCAAAAACAGCCGCATAAACACAGCTAAAAGTTGAGCCATTTTAGATCAAAGCCACTCCGCATAAGGCTTAAAAAGTCATCAATCAGTGTTTAGTTTTGTACCGATAAAATAGCCTAAGTACTAGCAAATTAGGCCAATCTCAATCCTAAAACCTGATAATAAAATAGCCTAAGCAATTTTAAATCATCTGATAAATAGCCTAAGTAAAAATTTTATAAATTTCATTTCTCAAAAATCGATGTCTTTTATTTTCTTGCAGATCTTTATGCCAATACATCCCCATATTAATTTTCGGCAGTTGTACAGGAACGTCAAAAATATTCAGACAGTTTGCTAACTGTAGATGTGTCAATACATTTTTAGGAATTGTCAGCATGGCAGTCTTTTGCTGTTCCAGAATTTGCAGGGCTGTGGAATAGTGCTGACAACGTAAAAAAATCTGCCGAGAATAATGTTTTCGACTTAAATATATATCTTCAACTAAAACTCCCGTACGGCGTGAGGAAACGCCAATATGAGGTGAGGCCAGATAAATCTGTTCATTCATTTCTGTTTGTTGTGTACAGACCACGAATTCATCTTGTACCAGTCGTTCAAACTGAATTTTTTCACTAATACTTTGCTCCAGATCAATGACAAAATCGACCTGTTGAGAGGCGAGATCTGCAGCAATATTTTTACGGTCGAGTTTCATGCTACTCAGCTGAAGATCCAGGTTAATTTTTTGAAAATGTTGAACCAATTTTGGAAATATCATGGGTTCAATTTCATCATGTACAGCGATTTTTAAGCTATGAATCAATTCCGGTCTGAATTGCTGATGCTGCATCGAAATATTCTGAATCGCAAAAAGTGCATTTTTAATTTCAGGATAGATCTGATCCGCAAACGGTGTGGGCTGCATCTTGCTACCCGTTCGCACAAATAAATCATCCTGTAAATGCTGTCTTAAACGTTGTAAAGCATGACTGGCCGCTGACTGGCTTATCGATAGAATTTGCGCGGCTTTAGAAATACTGTTTTGTTCGTAAATGGCAATAAAAAGTGGATAAAGATTAATATCAATACGATGAAAATTTCGTAGGTCCATCACGGTTTTTGAATGAATACTATGCATATTGCTATATGGAATTAAATCATTTTATTCATAATATATTTTGGGTTAAGGTATTGTAAAGCGTATGAATTAGAATATTCAGAGGGATAAAGCAATGTTTGATTTGTCTGCACGAGCACAGGATTATTTAAATAGAACAAAAAAGTTTATTACTGATGAAATTGAACCTGTCGAGGCTGGTTTCTGGCATCAGGTGCATCAACTGAATCAAGGTGGCGACTGGACCAAATGGCAATGGCCGGCAGAGCTTGAAATATTGAAAGATAAAGCCAAAGCGGCAGGTCTCTGGAATATGTTTTTGCCTTGTCCAGAATTAGGTCAGGGATTATCCGTTCAGGAATATGCACATATCGCTGAACTTTCTGGACGAAGCCTGATTGCACCTACCGTCTTTAACTGTAATGCGCCAGATAGCGGTAATATGGAAGTATTGTGGCGCTATGGTTCTGAAGAACAAAAACAGCAATGGTTGATGCCACTTCTGGAAGGGAAAATCCGTTCAGTGTTCTGTATGACTGAACCTGCTGTGGCTTCAAGTGATGCTACCAATATGCAGGCGACGGCAGTAGTTGAAGGTGATGAAATTGTTTTGAATGGTCGTAAATGGTGGTCTTCGGGTTTGGGTGATCCAAATGCCAAAATCATCATCTTTATGGCACATACACCGGATGAATCCAAAGACCGTCATCATCAGCATTCCATGGTTTTAGTTCCAGTCGATACTGCAGGCGTGAAAATTGAACGGATGCTTCCAGTCTTTGGTGATTATGATGCACCACATGGCCACGGCGAAGTCAGCTTCGATAATGTTCGTGTTCCAGTTTCGAATTTTATTGGGGGTGCAGGTCAAGGCTTTGAAATTGCCCAAGGGCGTTTAGGGCCAGGCCGTATTCACCATTGTATGCGTTGCATCGGTGCTGCTGAAAAATCATTAGAACTTATGATTGATCGGGGTATGAGCCGTACCGCATTTGGTAAAGAGATTTTAAAACTGGGTGGTAACCTGGAACGTGTCGCAGAAGCTCGCGTTGCCATTGATCAGGCTCGATTATTAACCTTGTATGCTGCCTATAAAATGGATACTTTAGGGAATATGGCAGCACTGACTGAAATTTCTGCAATTAAAGTCGTTGCGCCAAGTGTACTGGAAAAAGTTGTGGATATGGCGATTCAGATCCACGGTGGTGCGGGTGTTTCTCGTGATACACCGCTGACCGGATTCTTTGCCCAAGCCCGTGCCTTACGTCTGGCTGATGGTCCGGATGAAGTGCATAAAGGTATGATTGCCAAGCTGGAACTGGCAAAACGTGGTTATAGCACACGTCGTAAAAAATAAGCTGGCTTTATATACAGACCATTGAAACGTATTAGAAGATTTTAAGGAAAAATTATGGCGGTCATTGATGTAGGTGGATCAGTTCGTGAAGGTGAGGAACTGGATGTACAGGCCATCACAGATTGGTTAACTCAACAAGGAGTAAATGTAGAAGGTCCTTTAGAGCTTACTCAATATTCCGGTGGAGCTTCAAACTGGACTTATCGTTTGCAATATGCCAATGCCGATTTGATTCTACGTCGTCCGCCTCAAGGGACTAAAGCTAAATCTGCGCATGACATGGCACGTGAATATCATGTACAAAAAGCTTTGGCTGAACACTATCCAGTCGTACCTGAAATGGTGGCACTTTGTCAGGATGAATCAGTCATTGGCTGTAATTTTTATGTGATGAAACGCATTGAAGGTATTATTCCGCGTGCCAAGCTGCCGCCTGAATTACAACTGACTGAACCAGATATCAAAACTCTATGTATTAATGTGATTGATAAGCTGATCGAACTACACCAAGTTCCTTACACTGGTACAGAACTGGAAAAGTTAGGCAAAGGTGAAGGCTATTGCCGTCGTCAGGTAGAAGGCTGGGATGCACGTTACGAAAAAGCCAAAACATTAAATGTTCCATCTTTTAAATACGTGCGTAACTGGCTGAAAGATAATATTCCATCTGATTCTAAAACCTGTGTTATTCACAATGACTGGCGTTTTGATAATGTCATTTTAGATCCAGAAAACCCAACTGAAGTTATTGGGGTGCTGGACTGGGAAATGGCCACCCTAGGTGATCCGCTGATGGACTTGGGTTCTGCCTTGGCTTATTGGGTAGAAGATACGGACAATGCCATTTTTAAAGCAACACGTCGTCAGCCCACCAATTTAAAAGGTATGTTTACCCGTAAAGAAGTGGTGGATTACTATCTGGAGAAAACCGGTCTGCAACCGGAAAACTGGACATTCTATGAAGTGTTTGGGATTTTCCGTCTCTCAGTGATTGCTCAGCAGATCTATTACCGTTATTACCACAAACAAACCAACAATCCGGCCTTTAAGGATTTTTGGGTAGTGATTCATGCCTTGCATATCCGTGCATTAAAACTGATTGGTCTACAAAAGCTTGAAGCCAATGACATTGCACAAAAATATATCCTGAAATTTAAAGAGTTAATGCCAAAATGACCACCATTTACTTGATCCGGCATGGGCAGGCATCTTTCGGGGCAGCCAGTTATGATCAGCTTTCGCCAAATGGGGAACTACAGGCAAAATTGCTCGGTCGTTATTTTGATGAAATTCTGAAAGAAGCACCGTATGTAGTGGCTGGTTCTATGCAACGTCATCAACAAACGGCGCAGTTATCTCTAGATGAATGTTTTCCTGAAAGCGAGATTTTGACCGATAGTGCCTGGAATGAGTTTAATCATCAGCAGGTCTTTGCCCGTTATGAACCGCGTTTTAATCAGCCAGAACTGCTGAAGCAGGATGTCTCAGAACATGCTAATCCACGGGATTATCTGAGCAAGATCTTTAGTGGAGCGATTGCTCGATGGATCTGTGATGATTATCACCACGAATATGATGAATCCTGGCCCAATTTTAAAAGCCGTGTAGAAACCGGTTTGCAAAATTTATGTGACCAGCTTGCGCAAACTAAGCCGCGCTATGCAATCGTGTATACCTCGGGTGGTGTCATCTCTGTCGCGGTAGGCAAAATCCTGGGTCTGAGTCCAGAGAAAACTTTCGCTTTAAACTGGGCAATTACTAATACCAGCATTACTACATTACGTCTGGTCGGAAATGAACCCCAGCTACTCAGCTTGAATGAACATCATTTTATTAAAGCACAACGTCCAGACCTGCTAACCTGGATTTAAAAATTTTTGAAGATAAAACACCTTAGAAAAAAATAAAGGGATAGGGTAAAAATATGGCTAAAACGATTTTAATTACTGGTGCAAGTTCAGGGATTGGTGCCGGTATGGCACGTGAATTTGCAAAAAAAGGGTATAACCTGGCGATTTGTGCACGTCGTCTGGAACGTTTGGAAACTTTGAAGCAGGAACTCGAAAGCCAATATGATATTAAAGTCATTGCCAAAACACTGGATGTGACCAATTATGATCAGGTTTTTGAGGTTTTCCGTGCCTTTAAAGAAGACTTTGGCACCATTGACCGGATTATTGTCAATGCCGGTGTAGGTGAAGGCCGCCGGATTGGTAAAGGTAATTTTGCAATCAATAAAGCCACTGTCGAAACCAACTTTATTTCTGCATTGGCACAATGTGAAGCTGCAGTGGAAATTTTCCGCGCACAAAACTCCGGTCATCTGGTGATGATTTCATCGATGAGCGCAATGCGTGGTATGCCAAAACACTTGACCGCTTATGGCGCAAGTAAGGCAGGGGTTGCACATCTGGCTGAAGGCATTCGTGCTGAGCTAATTGATACACCAATTAAAGTTACGACCATTTTCCCAGGCTATATTCGTACTGAAATCAATGAAGGCGCGAAAAAATTACCGTTTGAAGTGGATGAGAAAACGGGTTCACGTCTATTGGCAGAAGAAATTGAAAAAGCGCCAGTCAAAGCTTATGTACCGAAGTGGCCTTGGTTGCCACTCGGTTTGGCAATGAAAGTATTACCGCTAAAATTAGTCAATAAATTAGGTTAAAACTTCAATTCAAAAAAGCTCCATCAGGGGCTTTTTTAATTTTTAGTATTTAAAAATTTGGATAAAAGTAGGTTGGATAATTCTGGTATCGGATTTAAAGGCGTTATAAATTATTAGGATGTTTGGTTAAATCCCTAAAAGTCATTAACACTTTGATGATGAATAAATTTTATTTCTATATAAAAATAAAAATTTTATCAGAATAGAGATAATTAAATTTTTAAGAAAAGAATTTTTAGACGATAAATTTTATAGAAAATATCTCCTTATTTTTCTGCTTTATTGTTGATCTTAAAAAAATTACTAAAACTGCCCAAAACTTGGACATACTCGCTGCGAAAGTAGAAAGATAACTTCTCTTTTTTATAAATTCCTTTAATGTACAACTGTTTAGAAATCAAAGGTTGTCCATATGTCTACATCTTCGGATATGACTGACCAACAGCGAATCTCTAAGGTCAGAAATATCGTTACACAGGCCGGGGAAGAAATACGTACCCGTTATCCTATACTCAAACATCAGAATTTTATTGGTGCGAGTATTTTAGGTTTTGCCTGGACGGGGATGATCGCATGCGCATTGGCATATGGATATGGTCATCTTTCGGCATGGTTCACCATTCCATTGATTGCAATTTTTGCTTCACTGACACATGAATTGGAACATGACCTGATTCATTATATGTATTTTAAAAAAACGCCTTGGGCACATCATTTAATGTTGGCTTTAGTGTGGCTGGCTCGTCCAAATACAATTAGTCCATGGGCTCGCCGACGCATGCATTTGCATCACCATAAATATTCAGGCACTGAATATGATCTTGAAGAACGTGGCATCAGTAATGGTATGCCATGGGGGATTCGCCGCATACTAGTGATAAGTGACCAGTTGATGTCGGTCTATTTACGCCCATTTCAGATGTTTAAGATGATTCATCTTTTTATGGAAAAACAACCTGAAAAAGAACGTAAAGTTGCAATGATTTCTCAGCTCTTGGGCTTCTTGCCATTAAGCATGATTTATTATGGTCTGTGCTATTTATTTGTAATTTTTCATGTAGGCAATGCTGTTGCACCAATCTTTGGTTATGAAATGCTTTGGTCGGAAAGTATCATCGAAGCTATGCCGCTCGTGAATTTCTTGGCAGTAATTTGGATCATTCCGAATTTTATCCGTTCTTTTAGCCTGCAATTCGTTAGCTCCAATATGCATTATTATGGTGATATTGATCCACGCGATGTCATCAAGCAGACTCAGGTACTGAATCCATGGTGGATGGTACCATTCCAGTTATTTTGCTGTAATTTCGGTTCAACTCATGCGATCCATCATTTTGTGGTCAAAGAACCCTTTTATATACGTCAGTTGACCTCTAAAACGGCGCATAAAGTCATGAAAGAAGTGGGTGTACGCTTTAATGATATCGGAACTTTCAAGCGCATGAACCGCTGGAATGATTATAAAGTTTGATAGATCAGCTACATTAAAAAAAATCTCGCTAAATGGCGGGATTTTTTAATTTTTTAATCTACTCGTTAAGTAAAAATTTTATATACAAATATTAGAAAGCAATGTACGGACAAAATTCTAAGTTACGTGAATATTCATTAAAAATGACTGCTGAGGTATTACTCGTAATCCATAAATTGCAGTAAAATCAATCATATCTTTATATAAATTAGTCCATTATGTTGCTCAAAGCTGCCACTATCGCCTTAATTCCCGCGCTCATAATTCAGGGTAACCGTGTCAAAAAAAATACGATAAAACTTCCAGAACCAGAAGGTGCACGTGAAGGGCAAACAGGAACAGGAAAAAAACTTTCATTACTGATTGTAGGTGATTCAGCTGCAGCAGGCGTGGGCGTAGATCATCAGGATGATGCCTTACTCGGCGCGATTCTGAATGAGCTAAAAAATGACTTTGAAATTGAATGGAAGTTGCAGGCAAAAACAGGCAATACCACCTCAAAAGTCATTCGTACTTTAGACCAGATTGAAGCTAAATCCTATGATGTGGTCGTGACTTCAGTCGGCGTGAATGATGTGACTAAACTCATGCCTGCCGATGTCTGGATCAAGAAGCAGGAACAGTTTTATAGCAAAATCCAGCAAAAGTTTAATCCAAAACTGGTGATTGCAGCCGGTGTTCCTCCAATGAACATGTTCCCGGCTTTACCGAATCCTTTAGCCTGGTTATTTGGTCAATATGCTAAACACATGAACCAGCAGCTGGAAAAATTTGTGAATAAGCAGAGGAACATGCAATGGATTGAATACGATATTGAAAAATATCGTGCCATGAATTTACAAATGGCCCAAGATGGATTTCATCCAAGTAAGGAAGTTTATACACTTTGGGGACAAGAAGTTGCTAGCAAGATCCGTCAGGCATTCTAAAATAACTGAAATGCCTGAATCTGGAACAGTTTATGTCGGATATTGAAACCCATCCATTACCGCCATTTTTACCGCCCAATGCCAAATTACTGATGTTGGGCAGTTTTCCGCCACCCGCAACGCGCTGGAAAATGAATTTTTATTATCCGAATTACCAAAATGATATGTGGCGGATATTTGGATTAATTTTCTTTAAAAATAAAGATTACTTTTTGGACTTACCCAATAAAAAATTTCAGGAACATCTAATCCGTGAGTTTCTAACTGAAACGGGGGTTGCGATTTTTGACAGTGCTTATCAGATTCGACGCCTGAAGGGAAATGCTTCCGATAAATTTCTGGAAATTATAGTGCCAACCAATTTGCAGGATCTATTAGGGAAAATGCCAGACTGCAACCACATCATGACCACAGGCGACAAGGCTACAGATACTCTGATGCTATCTATGCCTGAAGGTACGTTGAAACCAAGTATAGGCGAACCTACCCAAGCACATTTTATTGGTCGTGAGCTGTATTTATACCGGATGCCGTCTTCATCCCGGGCTTATCCTTTGGCTCTGGAAAAGAAAGCAGATAGTTACCGGATGATGTTCGAGCATGTCGGTCTAATTTGAGTTATGAATAAATATAAATTTTAAGTATATTTATGAAATAAACTTACTTTTAGAAAGTGTTTAAATATTTTCTATCGGCATATTAGGATATTCGACCCAGCGATAATCCTTAACTTTAATATCCCGCACATGATGAAAACTGGACCAGATCAGTTTGCTACCTTTACTCCATTTAATGTAGAGATACGAGATTCGACTTTTTCAATTTCTTCCGCTGTAGCAGAACGTAAATAGCCAATTTCTGCATATAAACGTACACCGGGATAATGCTTAAATTTTCCTTTAAACATGGAACTTAACCAGAAAAGTTTGCTGCTATTCACAGCTTGAATGCATGCAAGTGGCTGATGCTGTAAATTTTCAGAGAAGGTGGTGGAGTAGGTATCAAAAAAGAAACCTGTATTAGACTGCTGATCCAGGAAGACAGTTCCGATCGAACAATACATTGCTGCACGCTGTGCATTAGCAACTACCTGACGGATATTTTGCCATTCAGAAGGGGAAATCATGATGTTTTCTCTTTATTATTTTAATCAAGCTTAATCTGCATTTCTAAAATAGGCATTGCCATAAAAATATTCAGGCAAAGGCAATTTAACCAATTAAAAATAAGAAATAAATTTCCTATGAACAAAAAGAGCCGATATGGCTCTTTTAAATTTTAGAAATGGAAAAATGAATTAACTATCATATTCCACATAATCCCATAGGTTTAAGCGCGCTTTAATTTCCTTGCGAATATTTGGTAACATTGGAAGTAATGTCCCGTCAATCCATAAACTTAAAGCCTGTGCAGAAATCAGTTGCTGTTGTTCATCGACCAGTTGCGTGCCTTTAACTATCACCAGCGTTTCTTCAGAAGCTTCGGTTTCAACACCTTTAAATAGCACCTGTAATTCATAACCGGTATCCTGAATCAGCCATTCCAGTTCGACCTGGATATTCTGATTAGATTTAAGTACGACCTGACCTTCGACTAAGTCCGAATCAGACAGGCAATCATGTTCAACCCGTACTTTGGCTAAAAACCATTCTTGGTGAGACAGATCCTGCAAGGTCTTAACAGGGGTGAGAATATCACTGAATTTAAACTGGCGGCTTAAATCAAAAAATTGCATGGGAGTGGAAAGCGAAAATTCGCAAAATACTGGAAAAGTGTAATTCTAGAGCAATCAACGGAATAGGTAAAACCTTTGTCAGCATTGATCTGATTAATGTATAAGAAATAAGCTGAAAAATATAAGTAGAAAAACTCGATTTAGAGATTTAGTCAATTTTATATTGTTCAGCTTATTACCAATAAAGATCTAAAATATCTAAAGCCAACTATCAATTAAGGAAAAACCACACTAAATGTAATTTGATTGCAATGTATCTGTCATTACATTAACCATTCTCCCGGGAATTTTGTCACCAGATTCATCATATAACGCTGGAATTGTGTTGTTTCAGGGTCATGATTATGCTGAATCACTGAACCATTTTTTTGATGTTCCAGCCAAATGATCTCGCCCTGTTTATTTAACTTAAGTTGATAAGCCATTCTGGGTAAATACTGGTTTAAGGACTTGGTAATTTCATCTTGGAGCTGATCAGATTCAATCACCAGACCGACTTCAGTGTTTAAATATGCAGAACGTGGATCGAAGTTAAAGGAACCAATAAATACCATGCCATCCAGATCAAAGAATTTGGCATGTAGACTGGAACTGTTCTTATTTTTGGCCGGAATAATATTACCGGTCATAATTTCATACCAGGTCCGTTTTGGTCGTTCAATATAGGGTTTAAATTCCCAGAGTTCAATTCCATTTTTGAGGAGCTGTTTACGGTATTGCTGATAATAGGCATGAACCAAAGCAACATCATTTGCCTGGAACGAATTGGTTAAAATTCTGATTTTGACACCCTGTTGGGCACGTTTACTTAAATAATCCGCACCTTCCTGAGTAGGAATGAAATAAGAAGAAACCAGTTCCAGATGGTCTTCGGGCTCACCCATAAGTTCCAACATATGAGTATAAATATAATCACCATTCTGGGCGCTACGACGGACCTTGGAAGGGGCATCGGCAACAAAATAGGCATTTCCCCATTTAATCGGGCGCTTTCTCAGCTGTTCATCAATCTGCTGTTCCGCAATACCGACTCGACGTCTTAGTTCATTTTTATCGACTTCATCTTCTTTAAATTCTGTTCTCAACCGTTTTAAAAGTTGTGGATTACCTGAATCATTTAGAACTTGTCGGATGTCATAGCTTAGATCATCGTTCCAGAATTTGATAAAGGTCTGATTTGCATCGTGTGCTGGTTTTCCGGCAAAGAAAATATCAACATCGCTAAACTGAAAGTCTTCACTGGCATCAAAATATTCACTACTGATATTCCGACCACCTGTGACCGCTGCCGTACCATCCGCAATAATCAGTTTATTATGCATGCGCGGATTAACATATTTCATACGGAATCCGTAATCTAGGGCACGCAAATAACGGAATTTATAAGGATTAAATAATCTGACTTCGAAATTAGGATGCTGAGCTAAGGCCAGCAGCTTATCATCCAGTTGAGTTCCGTTCTGGTCATCAATCTGAACCCGAACCTTCACGCCTCGATCAGCGGCTTTTAATAATTGGGAGAGAATCATGTTGCCAATATAGTCATCTTTCCAGATGTAATATTGCAGGTCGAGATGGTATTTGGCCTGATTGATCAGATATAACCTTGCCGCCATACTCATAAAACCATCATATAAAGGCAGATAAGCCGTTTTACCTTCCTGAATCTGTGGTAGCTGTTCCTCTCTAATCCAGTGGGCCGATTGTACGGGAGTAATAGCTTCTTCTTTTGCTGTATTGGGAGCTAATTCACAGCCAGAAATAGTCAGGCTAAAAACAAAAATACTTAAACATGTAATTGACGAGGGCTTAGTCATTGATGTTCCATTTGTTATAGGGGTTTTATTCCTCAACTAGTGATGTTAATGGTTGAATCTCCGAATAGAAAGAGGTTACTGTTAACCATCTGTAAATCAGTAATAAAAGGATTGTTTTACATGAAATCACGTGCAGCGGTTGCATTTGGCCCAGGTCAGCCATTAGAAATTGTGGAAGTAGATGTTGCTCCACCAAAAGCAGGTGAAGTACTGGTAAAAATTAGCCATACTGGCGTATGTCATACCGATGCATTTACCTTGTCTGGTGATGATCCGGAAGTCGTATTTCCAGCAATTTTAGGCCACGAAGGTGCGGGTGTGGTCGTTGAGGTAGGTGAAGGCGTAACGAGTCTGAAACCGGGTGATCATGTGATTCCACTTTACACAGCAGAATGTGGTGAATGCCTGTTCTGTAAATCGGGTAAGACCAACCTGTGTGTAGCGGTTCGTGCGACTCAGGGTAAAGGTGTAATGCCAGATGGAACTACCCGTTTTTCTTATAATGGCCAGCCAATTTATCATTATATGGGCTGTTCAACGTTCTCTGAATATACAGTCGTTGCAGAAGTTTCTCTGGCGAAAATTAACCCTGAAGCTAACCATGAGCAAGTGTGTTTATTGGGCTGTGGCGTGACTACAGGTATTGGCGCGGTACATAACACGGCTAAAGTGTAGGAAGGTGACAGTGTTGCGGTATTTGGTTTAGGCGGTATTGGTCTTGCTGTGGTACAAGGCGCACGTCAGGCTAAAGCAGGCCGTATCATTGTGATTGATACCAATCCGGATAAATTTGAGCCGGCAAAACAGTTGAGCCGGCAAAACAGTTTGGTGCGACCGATTTCCTTAATCCTAAAGACTATGATCAGCCGATCCAGCAAGTGATTGTTGAAATGACCGGTTGGGGTGTAGACCATTCATTCGAATGTATCGGTAATGTAGATGTGATGCGTTCAGCACTAGAATGTGCGCATCGCGGTTGGGGTCAGTCTGTGATTATTGGCGTAGCAGGTGCAGGTAAAGAAATCTCGACTCGTCCATTCCAGCTAGTCACAGGCCGTAAATGGATGGGTACGGCATTTGGTGGTGTTAAGGGCCGTTCTCAATTACCGGGCATGGTTGAGCAGGCCATGAAAGGCGAAATTCAATTAGAACCATTTGTGACACATACGATGCCATTAGATCAGATCAATGAAGCTTTTGACCTGATGCATGAAGGTAAATCAATCCGTACAGTCATTCATTTTGACTAAGCTGTTTTAATCTAAAAAAGACCGGTACCAATCCGGTCTTTTTTATACGGCTTTCACTTGATTCAAGATACATTAGTGCATGAAAGCCTCACAGAGAGTCACTGAAACAACACACGCCTGCTAATGTCATTACATGCCAGATGCTTATATTAAATAGGACGTATGAAAATACGTGATAAAACCATTTTAAAGAATAAGGATAAGCTCTATGTCGAATGATAATTTTGATCGTGATGTAATTAAGAATGCGCCTAAAGATGTCCGCGATGATTTAAATGCTGATCCAATTACTGGTGAACCTGGTGCTCATCCTGTGGGTACAGGTGTTGGTGCTGCAGGTGGCGCAGCGGCAGGTGCAGCGGTCGGTGCAGCAGGCGGTCCGGTCGGTGCAGCAGTAGGCGGTGTTGTTGGGGCAGTGGTCGGTGGTCTGGCAGGTAAAGGCGTAGGCGAAGCTGTGAACCCGACTGAAGAAGCAGCATTCTGGCGAGATAATGCCGTTGAAACCCCTTATTATTCAGATGCCCGTACCACGTATAGCGATTTAGATTACGATCGTGACTATGATGCGGCCTATCGTGTCGGTTATGAAAACCGTGGGGCATATGATGCTAATACCCGTTTTGAAGACGTAGAAAGCGATCTGAAAGTAAAATGGGAGCAAGTAAAAGGCCAGTCACGTCTGAACTGGGAACAGGCAAAATTTGCAGTACGTGATGCATGGAATCGCGTAACCCGTTAATTGCAAATGCCAAAACCAAGATCCAATATGCTCTTGGTTTTAAGGAAATGGGCAAAGTCCGCTGACTTCCACGACTTTGTTCATTATTAATATCTGAAAATTGATCACTGAAAGGCTAGAATTCTAGGGCGATAAGTAAAAGTACAAATACTGATAAATATTTTTTTATACTTACTACTTGTCAAAACTGGATAGAGCGCGTATTTTAATTTCAGATTCACATTTTTATGAAAGACATAAACATGTTAAAGCAACCTATCATTTCAAACGCTTATTTTTATTTTTGGCAGTTTAGATAATTGCCTGAATGCGTTTGGGCAATAAAAAGGTTGCCCACCAGTTAATACCTGATCGGCAACCCTGATCAGGTTTTTTTATGCATGTGATTTAACAGTTTTTGGAGACAGACATGACAAACTTTAACTATTCATACTTTAGCAACTTTTATTGGTCTTACTTTAGCCAGCTAATGACGCTTTCGACATCTTCGATTAGACCCATAACGCTCAAATAAAAGTTTGGACTGATTGCCAGTCCCAGGATTTAAAGTCATGAATATTGCAAATACATCACAACAACATCAAACAGAAACCATTTTAGCTTTGCCACAGCAGCTTAAGCAGCGATTGCCACTGTCTCCGCAATTGGCTGTACAAGTCGCTGAACAGCGTCAAATTATTCAAAATATTTTAGAGGGTAAAGATCACCGTTTAATGGTGATTACCGGACCATGTTCCATTCATGATGAAGCTTCCGCACTGGAATATGCAGAAAAATTAAAACAGCTTCAGGAACAGGTCTCAGATCAAATTTTCCTGGTTATGCGGGCTTATATTGAAAAACCACGGACTACTGTCGGCTGGAAAGGCTTCCTGTATGACCCAGAACTCGATGGCTCATCCAATATGCAATTGGGTCTGGAAAAATCTCGTGCACTGTACCTAAAACTGATTGGCATGGGCCTGCCGATTGCCTCAGAGATCTTAAGTCCAATGGCAACGGCGTATTTTGATGATCTATTGACCTGGGGCGCGATTGGCGCGCGTACAAGTGAATCACAAATTCACCGTGAAATTTCCAGCCATATGCCGTACAGCATCGGTTTCAAAAATGGGACAGATGGTTCGATTCAAATTGCTCTTGATGCCATTCAGTCAGCTTCCAACCCCCATCAGTTCCTGGGGATGAGTCAATCGGGTTTGCCATGTATCCTGAACTCACAAGGTAATCCAAAAGCACATTTGATCCTGCGTGGTTCAAATAGTGGTCCGAACTACCAGTTGTCTGAAATTGAAAAGATTAAAGCAAAACACTCAATCGATTTGCCGGCCCTGGTTATTGATTGCAGTCATGGCAATAGTTCAAAAAACCCAATGCTACAATCTAAAGTGCTGGAGCAGATCGTTGCTGAACGTTTGCACAACAATGTACGTGGTGTAATGCTCGAAAGTCATCTGGTCGATGGCAACCAGAAAATCTCAGAAGATATGGTTTACGGCCAGTCAGTGACTGATGGATGTCTGGGCTGGACAAAAACCGAGCAATTATTGTTAAATATGGCAGATTCACTGCGATGCGAAAGTTTAAAGCGTAGCGCTTAAACTGACGGTCTTGTCTTTCCTCAATTCGTTGGGGAAAGATATTATGATCGAATATGGGTATTAAGAAGTGTATATTTGGACACTCAAGAAAACTATTCGATATTTTGAAAATTAAAACAATGATTATTAAAACGATTTTAAAAATTGAATAAAAAATAATTAATTTAAAAAATAAACAATAACAATAACTTATTAGAGATCAGTCTGACACTGTTTTTATACAGCGGATGAGTCATGATCCCAGGAATCTTGCTATGTATACTACTGAATTGCTCGATGAAGCACGTAAATTTATGCACCATATGCTGACCAAAGTCGTTGAATATGGTGGTTCCGATCTTTTTAGCACAGCTGATTTCCCGCCCAGTATCAAACAGCAGGGGTTAATGAAACCGTTTGGCCAGCAGAAATTCACAGCCGATAAGACCCGTTTGTTTGCTTATGCCTTGATGAACGAGCGACAGATTCAGGAATTTGAATCGGTGATGGAATGCAATTTTAGTATTAGCATCCCGAAAGTGTCTCGTTTCCGGGTTAATGTCTTCCAGCAACAGCACAATGTAGGTATGGCGATTAGGATCATTACGACAGATATTCCAAGCTTTGAGCAACTAGGCTTAACGGCTTCATTGCAACAGGTCATCATGCAGAAACGTGGTCTGGTGCTGGTAGTCGGCGCAACGGGTGTCGGAAAATCGACTACATTAGTAGCTATGATTGATTACCGTAATACGCATACTGAAGGGCATATTATTACAATCGAAGATCCGGTGGAATATGTCTATCAGCATAAAAAATCGATGATTACCCAGCGGGAAATTGGTGTGGATTGTGTTTCCTGGCACAATGCACTGATTAATACCATGCGGCAGGCACCTGACGTCATCGTGAATGGTGAAATCCGCGATACAGACAGTATGGAACATGCAATTGCCTTTGCTGAATCCGGCCATTTATGTCTTACCACACTTCATTCCAATAATGCCGATCAGGCACTGGACCGGATTATTAACTTCTTCCCGGAAGAACGCCGTAATCAGCTATTGCTAGATTTATCAGCCAATATCAAAGCCGTGATTTCTCAGCGCCTAATTCGTACTGAAGATGGTAAAGGTCGTCGGGCTGCGGTAGAAATTCTGTAAAATACACCTTTAGTTTCTGACCTGATTCGTAAAGGTGAATTCTATGAGCTTAAAACGATTATGGCTCGTTCGTGGGAACTGGGCATGCAAACCTTTGATCAGGCATTATTTGATTTATATAACCAACGCATTATTTCTTATGAAGAAGCCTTGCGTAATGCAGACTCCAGCAATGAATTACGTTTGCAAATCAAGCTGAAGAGCAGCCGTATTAATCCTGTTTTACAGGCAGAAAATGCACAGATTTCACTTCTGGAACAGTCCAGATCGCGTGCACTTTCTACTGATTAATCTTTTTTTTAATAAACAGACTACTATTCAGCTCAATACAATGAGTCATAAATCTTCTTTAATGGTGGCTTTTAAGACAGGCAGCTTTCGGCCACCTATCTAAATTTTTAATTTTATCCTTACTTGTCTGGTGAATTCAGTTTCACTGTCTTGCATTTATTCTGAATATGATCTTTTTCATAGTAATATTCTTTTAAAGTAAAATGGTTTTAAAAACCAAAATATGTCAACTTAGTTGATATTTTATTGAACTGAATCACATAATTATTTAAGAATATTTTCTTTATAAATCAAATCTATTTGAGGCTTTTAAAAAAACGCTGCACAATAAAAATCAAATGATATTGGCATGAATCAAGCATTTAAATTCATGTAATTGTGTATTTCCAGGGGAAGAAAATGTTCACGGCAGAACTGTTGGACGAAGCAAAAAAATTCATGCATCACATGCTGACCAAAGTAGTGGAATATGGGGGCTCAGACTTATTTATTACCGCAGATTTTCCACCAAGTATCAAACATCAGGGCTTAATGAAGCCTTTTGGACAACAGACGCTAACTGCTGAAAAAACCAAACTGTTTGCCTATAGCTTGATGAATGACAAACAGAGTCAAGAGTTTGAAGCCGAACTAGAATGTAACTTCGCGATTACCGTGCCGGGTGTATCGCGCTTCCGGGTAAATGTTTTCGTACAACAGCTTCAGGTTGGGATGGTGATCCGGACCATTACGGCAGAAATTCCAAATTTTCAGAAACTGAAATTACCAGAATCATTGAAACACGTGATTATGGAAAAACGTGGTCTGGTACTGGTTGTGGGAGGAACAGGTTCAGGTAAATCGACCTCTTTGGCAGCGATGATCGACTACCGCAATGAAAATTCTGCAGGGCATATTATTACCGTGGAAGACCCAGTGGAATATGTGCATAAGCACAAGAAATCTATGATTACTCACCGTGAAGTCGGGGTAGATTGCCATTCCTGGCACAATGCGTTGAAAAATACCTTGCGTCAGGCACCTGATGTGATTCTGATTGGTGAGATTCGCGATACTGAAACCATGGAACACGCAATTGCCTTCGCCGAAACCGGACATTTATGTCTGGGCACACTGCATTCCAATAATGCTAACCAGACTTTGGACCGGATTATTAACTTCTTCCCGGAAGAACGCCGTAATCAGTTATTGATGGATCTATCTTCGAATATGAAGGCAATTATTTCCCAGCGTCTGATTCGTACTCAGGATGGGAAAGGCCGTCGGGCTGCGATTGAAATCATGTTAAATACACCTTTGATTTCTGATCTGATTTTAAAAGGTGAGTTTCATGAGCTGAAAGCTATTATGGGCAAATCTCGTGAATTGGGCATGCAGACTTTCGATCAGGCCTTATTTGACCTGTATAACGAGGGTGAGATTTCTTATGAGGAAGCATTGCGTAATGCCGATTCGACTAATGAATTACGTTTACAGATCAAGCTGAAAAGCAACCGCCAAGATAATCCTGCTGCCGGAGAAGCAACACAATTCACGATGATGCAAGAACCGAAAGCTGAAGAAAAAGAACAAGAAAATACTTCAGCATCTGAATAAATACATCCTCGTGTCAGAATTAAAACAGGCAGTTCATCTGCCTGTTTTTTATTATATTTAGACATTAACTTGTATTAGGCAGTCTTAACTTGAACGACCAATTTAAAGTAAACAATACTGCATAGGGTGAGTAAACTACAGAGAATAAAGGCGAACTGATAAATATAAGTCGCAATAAGCACCCCAATCAGGAGCGAGCCGACCGCAATTCCTACATCATAAAAGGTATAAAAGGTCGAAGTCGCATAACCAATTCGGTGTTTCGGTGCACGTTGAATGGCCAGTGTCTGGATGCAAGGTTGTGCGCTACCAAAACCGACACCAATCAATACCGCAGCCAGCAGGAATCCCCACAACGTCTGAATCTGACTGAGTAAAAAAAGTCCTAAACTAAATACTAATAGCGCAGGATAAATCACATATTGTGGACCTTTGCGATCGTAAATTTTTCCGGTAATCGGACGTAAACTCATCATGGAAATGGCGAATACGACAAAGAATAAACTGGCATAAGCCATCAGGTTTTTACTGGCAGCAAAAGGTGCAATAAAAGACATGATGCTGGCATAAGAGAAAGAAATCAGAGCTGCCAGAACAGCAACAGGCAATGCTTTCTTTTCTACAACATCAGACAACGCCAGTCCTTTTTTCTCAGGAATAGTTTGAATGATGTGCTCAGGCTCTTTGACCGGAATCATTAAGCAGAAAGCAAATCCGATAAAAACTAATGCAATAAGCAGCGTTGTGATCTGAAAATAAGACCAGTATTCAATCAGACTTAAGCCAATCAATGGTCCTAGAACAATACAGATTGACTGACATGACGTAATAGCCCATGCCTTCGCCTTTACGCTGTTCTGGAATAAACTGATTTACTACAGGGACACAGACTGTAGTCAAAATACTAAACCAGATCCCATGCAAAAAAAGGATGATAAATAAGGTCGTCAGCTTATCGGCAAGCAAATAGGCTAGGGAAAATAGACTGAAAAAGATTCCAGAAACAATCAGGGTTTTACGGATACCCAATTTTTCAATAATTAAGCCGCTAAATGGACGTACCGCAATCGCTGAAATCATAAACAAAGTCATGGCCAGACCAGCTTGGGCTAAGTTTCCGCCTAATTCTTTCAGGATATAAATTGGTAAAATTGTAGTTTGTGCAAAATAGAAAATAAATAAAAACAGGTTATTGGCCAGACAAAGGATAAATGACTTGGTCCATAATGGCGCTGCATTGGCGTTCATGATTTTCCTAAAATGATATGCTGTAAGACGCTGGGCTCAGCATGGGAAATTATTGTTATAAATAAGCGCGACCTATTCAGGAGCGAAGTGAATATGATCAAGACTTTAGGAAAAATAAGTGAAAAATACAATGATATTTCATGATAAATACATGAAATTTAATTTGAACTAGGAAATGCGGCGATTGATCTTTAATAAAAAAATCAGCCCGAAGGCTGATTTTCTAAATTTAAACCGGCTTAGAGACCAGCTTCATATTTTGTATTGGAAAGCAGCTTTTCAACATCTGCCATATTGTCCGGTTTGATTTTATAGATCCAACCTTTGCCATATGGGTCGTCATTAATAAAATCAGGATCATCTTCAAGATCAGGATTGATTTCAACCACTACACCAGACACCGGTGCATGAATATCGGAAGCCGTTTTGACAGATTCAACGACACCGGCTTGTTCGCCCGCAGTAATATGTGAATCAAGATCTGGTGCTTCTACATAGACCAGATCACCTAACGCATCCTGTGCATGGTCGGAAATACCGGTCACAACAAGATCACCCTCAATGCGCACCCATTCATGTGTACTTGCGTACTTTAATTCTGCAGGATGATTCATTGATAACTCCTTAAAAATCTTAAGATCATTTTTGATATGTTTTATACATTCTTTTTGGCCAAAACAAAAGGTTTATCCTTGCTTATAAATAAGGATCTTTACGCCAGTTGCTCGGGCTACGACCACTCCAGCGCTTAAACGCCCGACTAAAATTGGCCACATCACTATAGCCAAGTTCATCAGCGATCTGCTCCAGAGTAAAGTCTGTACGGGATAATAAGGAAGTGGCATGCCGGTAGCGCACTTCATCCACCAGCGTAGAGAAAGAAGTACCTTCAGCGGCCAACTGACGCTTTAAGGTTCGATCTGACATGTGCAGGCGTTCAGCTACGCTTTCAATACTCAGATAATGCTGTTCGGAATGAGTCAGAATATCCCGTACCCGCATGGCAATCCGGTGCCGTTCACCTAAAGCAGATAATTCGGCTTCACACTGGTTAATCGCAATCTGGCTGGCAATTGGATCAGCATGTACCAGCTTGTTCATCAGGTAACTTTTATCAAAGCTTAAAATTAAATGGGGCTGTTCAAAACGGAACTGATGCGTAGGAAATTTTGCCATAAAGCGCTCAAAACCTTCCGGCTTTTTGAAATCAAAGTCAATTTCTCCGGTTGCATCGTTAACCCCTGTAATAGCCTTAGCCATACTGATCAGACCAATCATCAGGGCAATCGAAATTTCTGTACGAAGCGGTTCAAGCTGAATATCAGTTTGCAGCTGTACCGTTGCCTTAGCGCCAAAGGTCGAGAAAAATAACTGCAGGAAGGGTAAACGTAACTGAATGAATCGGTTCGCCAGCACCAGAGCTTCGGTAATATTATTCGCCGTCATGATGGCATAACCGATAAAGCCATGAATCGAAATCCGCATCTGGGTACCTAAGTGATAACCCAATGTCGGTTCACCAGTGAGTTTCAGGGCATGCTTGACCAGTTCATTGGCCACTGGTGTCGGAATACGGTAATCAGGATCTGCCAACTGTTCACTGGTCAGGCCAAAAGGTTTAAAAAGCGACTCATTATTATACCCCCAGCGGGAAATGACATCGAGAAGCAAGAGACCGTATACACCTGGAATACCTTGGTCTTGGCGTGGAGCTATTATTTTCATGCGCGATCCGTTGCACTCATTCAATTTTTTTTATTTTCACTTCATATTGGTATGAAAAAACCATTTTCTTGATAAAAATTGTTGGACAAAGCTGCGGCTATTTCCACAAGAAAATTTCAATCGACTTCAAGCAGAGTAGCCTAATTTAAAGTTGGAAATCAATGTAAACCAGAGATATTTTAGGTATTTAATTTTAAGGCTACAGATTTCTATTAATTCAGAATAGGGCTGTTTTTTGAGTAATCTGGAATTTAAAAATGCCTGTGGAATAGTTGATATTCCCATAAAAGCAAACCAAAGCATTACTATTCAAGTGACTCAAATAGAATGCTTCAGTTTCTGTTGTAGAGCTTAGCTACTACTGAATAGAGAACAATTATGCTTCATGCAAGCTGTCAGATTTGACATGTTGTTGTACCAAAAACCCACCGGTTTGACGCTGCCATAACTGCGCATAGATCCCGTTTATGGCCACCAGTTCATCATGCGTACCTTGCTCAGCAATTTTACCTTGATCCATTACAATCAGACGGTCCATCTGGGCAATGGTAGAAAGACGATGTGCAATGGCAATAACCGTTTTACCTTGCATCAAGTCATCCAGACTATTCTGAATAGCCGCTTCGACCTCGGAATCCAGCGCACTGGTGGCTTCATCCAGAATCAGAATCGGTGCATCTTTCAGGAATACCCGGGAAATGGCAATACGTTGGCGCTGTCCACCAGAAAGCTTCACGCCACGTTCACCTACATAGGCGTCATAGCCTCTACGGCCACGCAAATCAGTCAGATTCGGAATGAATTCTTCTGCTTTGGCCTTGCGTACAGCTTCAAACATTTCTTCATCAGTCGCACCTGGACGACCGTATTTAATATTTTCAGCAACGGTACGATGCAGCAAAGACGTATCCTGAGTGACCAGCGCAATATTTTTACGCAGACTGTCCTGAGTGACATCGGCAATATCCTGGCCATCAATCAGAATACGGCCCTGATTCAGATGATAGAAATGCAGTAACAATTGAATCAGAGTTGATTTACCGGCACCGGAACGACCTACGATGCCGATTTTTTCACCCGGACGAATGGTCAGATTAAACTGGTCAATGACCGGTTTTTCATTATAGGCAAAAGTGACTTTATCGAATTTAATCTCACCGTGTTTCAGTTGCAGTTCTTTCGCATCTTCTTTGTCTTGAATATTGATTCGACGACCTAGAGTTTTCATCCCGTCCTGAATAGTACCGACATTTTCAAACAGGACAGAGGTCTGCCACATCATAAACTCGGCAATACTATTGAGCTTTAACACCATCGCTGTGGTGGCTGCAATAATCCCTAGCTGCGCCTGACCTTGCATCCAGAGCCAGATCGCAGTTCCCAGCACACCTGCATATAGCACAACACTCAGCATCAGAATGCTGATTTCGTATTGAGCGCCCAGACGCATCTGTTTATACACCGTAACCATAAATTCCTGCATGGAGGATTTGGCATACTGACTTTCGCGACCTGCATGCGCAAACAGTTTTACGGTTTGAATATTGGTATAGGCATCAGTCACACGTCCGGTCATGACTGCACGTGCATCCGCTTGTAAGGATGAAATCTTGCTTAATCTTGGAATGAAATAGCAGGCAGCACAGATAAACAGTAATAGCCAGACCATAAGCGGCAAAATAAGTAAGGGTGAAATGGCACCCAAAACAATATTAATTGTGACGAAGTAAATCAGCACATAGGCCAACATATCGCCCAAAATGACCCAGAATTCCCGGATCGCTAGCGCCGTTTGCATGACTTTGGCGGATAAACGTCCGGCGAAGTCATTATGGAAGAAGTCCAAACTCTGTTTGAGCAATAAATTATGGAAGCGCCAACGCAGACGCATCGGGAAATTACTATATAAAATCTGATGCTTGATCAGGGACTGGGCACTGGCAAACAGGATATTAGCCAGCAAGATAATACTTAATAAGGTCAGGTTGCTGGCATGTTGATCTAAAAAAGTTTCTGGCTGACTTTGACTCAACCAGTTCACCAGATCGCCAATTTTTGAATACAGTAAGGCCTCAAAACTGGCTGCACCCGCGGTACATAGCACCAGAATCAGTAAATAACGGCGTACCCCATAGGCTGCTTGCCAGACAAAGGGAAAAAACCTGGTGGGTAAAGGTTGATTCAGGTTTTTGGTGGGATAGGGATCTACCAGCCGTTCAAGCCATCGAAACATTCACGTACTCTTATCATGTATTTTCTTTGCGAAAATTATAAAGGATTCTGCTTTTTAAGTCTGAATTTGAGTGAAATTGCCACAAATGTTTAACCAAATCAAACTTTAGGTTGCAGAGCAAAAACTCATACCAGATTTATACCAAATAATATGAAGACCAAAAATAAGAGATTGAATTCATTTTAAATACTGAATAAAAAGCCCGAAATAAGAGATTATTTCGGGCTTAAGTTGAGAGATTAGTTTAAGTGATAATCGGAGATGAAGAACTCGCGTTAAAAGATTCCTTAAAATCACTTCCAGAAGGCGCCTGATACACCTTCAATCCAAATTCCGGAATAATCGCCAGAATATGGTCCATGATATCTGACTGGATATTTTCATACTCTGCCCAAACCGTCGTATTGGTGAAAGCATAAATTTCCAGTGGCAAGCCTTCGCTAGTCGGTTGTAACTGACGCACCATTAACGAGAAATTTTTGGCAATACCGGGATGCTGTTGCAGATAAAATTCCAGATAAGCGCGGAACGTGCCTAAATTGGTCAGACGGCGCTGGTTGTATTGTGAATGGTGCTGGAGCTGCTGGTTAAACTTCTCTAGTTCTTCTGATTTGGTATTCAGATATTGATCCAGCAGGATAAAATTTTTCAGTTTGTTCTGTTCTTCAGCCGTCATGAAATGCACGCTGGTTTGGTCAATATGAATTGAACGTTTGATCCGGCGGGCACCCGCTTCCTGCATGCCGCGCCAGTTTTTAAAGGTATCAGTCACCAGTTTATTGGTCGGAATCGTGGTCACTGTTTTGTCAAAGTTCTGCACAGTCACTGTGTGTAATGACATATCAATGACATCACCATCGGCGTTTAGGGTCGGCATTTCAATCCAGTCACCAATACGTACCATGTCATAAGATGAAATCTGAACCGAAGCGACCAGTGACAGAATCGTATTTTGAAAGACCAGCATCAGGACAGCAGCCATCGCACCAAAACCGGCAAGTAAGGTGAATACATCTTTTTTCAGGAAAGTGCCTAAAATCATCAAGCCACAAACAATGAAGATGATCAGCTTGACCAGCTGTAAATAACCTTTAATCGGCTTGTTGCGTGACTTGGGATTACGCTGATAAATCAGGTTAAAGATATTTAGTAACTCACCGAGTGCCAGAGCAATGGTCAGGAAAATAAACGCCTGAGCACCCATTTGTACAAAAGTTTGTACTTTATCGGATAAATGCGGGACAGTGGTAATCCCGTTCATGATCACGATTGCCGGAACAATATTGGAAATCCGGCGAATCACATTATGTTCAGCAAAAATCTGATTATTGGCAAAGGGCATTTTGGAAATCAGTTGACGGATGCCACGTACAACAATCTGTTTGGCAAACACATTGGCAAGAATGGCCAGTAAAATCACAATACTCAGTGAAGATAACATTTCCAGCCATGGGTACTGATCGGCCCAATCTCGAATATTCTGAATAAAATTAAACTGTTCCAACTGATCTTTCTCTTTAACTCAAAAAATTTGTTAGAGTTTATAGGTTCAAACGCAATTTTTTAATCTTGGATAACCTTTTAAAACATATCTTTATTAGAGGCTACAAACTTAATCACTATTCAGGCATTTATTTTTATCTTATCGAAACTGTATTTTTTCTTTGAGGTTAATTCAGATTGAATAGATCAATGAAAATTGATTGGCTAATGGCTAGGAAACGTGAAAAATCGATAGAACAGCCTAACTTGGTATTCCTATACTTCTTTTTAAACTTTAAAAAATTAAAAAGGTCAAAGTGAATTAAAAGAATTTGGTATAGCGTTTATTATGTTAATTCAACATAACTTAATGTTTATTTTAAATTTTATATACTTACTTTTTATAGGGGATAGTGCTAGGATTAAAATCATATAATCTTAATCATTAAAAATGAAAAATCTTCAAATAGTTATAGCACAAGCTCTACATTTCTATGAACTGGAACATATTGAGCAATCAATAAGCTATGAAATTAATAACACTATATTAGAGATAGTGGTTAATGATGAATCTTTTGAAAAAATTGATTGTTACTTGTATTCAAAAAAAGATCCGAAAAAAATCCTTAAAAGCTCTATATATTATGTAATAGCACTCTTAGAAAGAGCAAAGTATAGGGTAGAAAAAGCTCAGCAAAATAACGTGAGTCCTTTGCATATCTGCTTATACGTTATTAAGAAAATTGAGGGATTTATTGAATATTTACATACTAAATTTTAGTTATTAACGCTTTCATCTAAGGTCTGTTATACGAAATCTGAAGTTTCCAAATAGGATTTGAAGCGAGTGAAGTTTGCTATCTATTAAAACAAGAATAAGCATAAAGATAAGCTGTTATAGATCAAATTAAACAGATAAAAAAACCGGTAAATATGCCGGTTTTTTATTTGTGCTTTTAAGAAAAATGTACTTACCACATTAAATCATCAGGAATCACATAAGCTGCATATGGGTCTTCTTCATCAGTGGTTTCTTCATTTTTCTCTGAATTATTCACGATGATAAAGCCTTCCATTTTCGAATTGATGCGATCCGCCAGAGCTTTAGGCAGGAAGGCATAACTCTCATTTTCACGTGCAATCACCAGACTGCCAGCGACCAGTGCATTATAAATCTGCTGGTTGATATAAACTTTCTTGATCTTGCTGTCATCAATAAACTGATAACTGATCTCACCATCCGTATCGCGGATTTTATGCTGATTAATCATCTGCATGATGGCCGCTTTGAGTTCTTTTTCCTGCAACTGGACTTTTTTCGCCTGTTCAATCGCTTGGTCTTTAGCCAGCTTTTCCTGTTTGTCCTGCTCAATCTTTGCCTTGATTTCGGCTTCTTTACTGTCGCCTGTGCGCTTTTCATGTACAGCCTGTTTAGACAGTTTTTTGGCTTTTTTATTATCGACCAAGCCTGCCTTTAACAATTGTGCCTGTAATGCATTTTTAACCATGAGAGTTTCCAGAAATTAGTCGTGTTGATGTCGATAACGTAAATAGATCACCCAATAGGTCAGGCTAAGCAGCAGGCTTAACGCTGTAGGGACCAGGAATGCATTTAATTTTAAATAAGGATAAATCCAGCTGGCAAGTATGCCGCCCATTAAAAAGCCGACCAAGATCAGCATATGCAGGATCACTTTACGGGATTCTACTACCAGACCACGCAGGCGATAGCCCATAGCCAGACCTAAATCTGTCAGTACACCAGACAGATGTGTGGTCCGGATAATCGCACCTTTATAATGACTGACCATGGCATTTTGTACGCCCATCGCGACACAGGCCCATAACAAGGCATAACGCGGGAAATAGGGCAATAATAGCCAGCAAATGAATATAAAAAAAGCCACCAGGCTTAAAGGATAACCATACAGGTGCCCCAAGCGAAAGTGACTATTTCCTAAAATCAGCCCGCTATACATCGAGCCAATCACATAACAGAGCGTAACCAGAATCAGATACAGAATCTGGCGTGGTTGCCAGTCCAGCAGCGCCATTGCCAGCATACTAACGTTACCGGTCATATGTGAAACGGACTGATGCAACACGGTCACCAGTCCTAATACATTAATCATTCCGGCATTTACCGCAAGGAAGAATGCACCCAGTTGAACCCACGATGGTAAACGCTGTAATGGCATGGCAATATCATTAGCAAAACATCTTGATTCTTCAATATAAAATCAATCTGTAGCGCGGTCTACTGCTGTTGTAAATAAAACATCGGTAGATGAGTTGAGTGCAGTCTCGGTAGAGTCCTGCAATACACTGATCACCATACCAATTGCCACCACTTGCATTGCGATATCTGAAGAAATCCCGAACAGGCCACAAGCCACGGGAATCAGCAATAGTGAACCACCAGCCACACCTGAAGCACCACACGCAGACACAGTCGCTACGATAGAAAGAATTAGCATAGTGGTGAAGTCAACATTAACACCTAAAGTATTTACTGCAGCTAAAGACAACACGGTAATCGTCACTGATGCACCGGCCATGTTAATTGCTGCACCTAAAGGAATTGCTACGCTTGAAGTAGTCTCTTTCACACCTAAGCGTTTTGCCAAGTCCAGGTTTACCGGAATATTGGCAGCAGAACTGCGGGTAAAGAACGCGGTAATGCCACTTTCACGTAAACAGGTAAACACCAGTGGATACGGATTACGACGGGTAATGAAACCGACCATTAATGGGTTAATCACCAAGGCTACAAATACCATCGTGCCCAATAAAACAGCTAATAAATGCGCGTAACTAGTCAGAGTATCCAGACCGGCTTCGGCAAAAGTCACGGCAACCAGACCAAAAATACCGACTGGTGCAAAGCTGATCACCAGACGAATTACATAATTGATGGCATTGGCAGCGTCATTCAGACAGGTTTTAGTCGTGTGCGATGCATGACGGAAGGCAATCCCTAACGCAATTGACCATGCCAGAATCCCAATAAAATTCGCTTCAGCAATGGCAACCACCGGGTTCGCCACAAAGCTCAGCACCAGATTTTTGAGAATTTCACCTAAGCTGCCTGGTGGCTGTAAATCACCTTGCGCTGCAATATCCAGGAACAATGTACTTGGAAATAAAATACTGGCGATGACAGCGCTTAGTGCTGCCAGGAACATGCCTACAGCATACATCAGCATAATAGGTCTTATCGTTGAATTAGTCTGGCCAACCTGGAAATTTGCAATTGATGCAAGAACCAGAATGAAAACCAGAACTGGCGCGACGGATTTTAGTGCCTTAATAAACAGATCACCTAACAGGCTTAAGGAAGGTGCAGCTTCAGGAAATAACAGAGCCACACCAACGCCTAGAATAATGGCGATGATGATTCGGGAGACTAAACTCAGACGCGATAGGGCAGAAAACATAAGGTTGCCTTGTGAAAATTACGAGGGCTAAATGCGAAAAAAATTTGCGTTATTTTATACTTAAATTAAGGATCGCTTAAAATATATTTTTAGATAATATTTAAGTAACTGAAAATTAATAAATAATTAAGATGGTTTTTTATCTTGATCGTATTATTTCCATACAAAATTCTTAGAATTGGCCAGATTTACTGATCGGTTTTTAATCTTTATTTTTTAGATGAATATAGAATTTAAATCAATCATTTCCAGTTATATTTCAGTTGAATTCTTTGCATGACAGCATGTCTATCATGCAAAGAATTGAAAAATCTTAAATCATATAATGCTGAGGCTTTTCGAAAATTTCCGGTGCCAGATCCTGAATCGCCTGAAAATGGGTCAGATAAATCCGTCCACTCAAATGTGTCATGAGTTTGGAGGCCTGCAAGCGGTCGAATACCGGGCCTTTCACTTCTGCAAAGTGCAGGCGAATATCTAGTTTGGATAATTCAGCATTGAGCTCTTCCAGCGTTTCCAAGGCACTCAAGTCAATCGCACTGATACTGGAGCAGTTCAAAATCACATGCTCTAACTTGTCATTTAAACTTAACTGATTAATCAGATAACCTTTAAGACTATGTGCATTTAAAAAACTCAGGTTTTCATCAATACGCAAAGACAGAACCCGATCAGAGGTCATCACCTGATGACGCTGGATATTCCGGAAATGCTGGGTCCCTTCAACCAAACCCACGACTGCAATATGAGGACGGCTGATGCGCCATAGCATAAGAATAAAGGTCGAAATAATCCCGACGATCAGGCCAGTGGTGATATCCAGTAATACTACACCAAAAAAAGTAATCCACATGGCAATGCCATCAGCTTTGGAATAACGCCATGCATCGACGAAAGGCTGGAAATCAACCAGTTTCCAAATAGACACAATAATGGTTGCAGCCAGAATGGTCAGTGGTAGATCCTCAAAGAAGCTGGTAAAGAACAGACTGACCACGACAATCAATAAAGAAGACAATACGCCAGCCAAAGGTGTTTTGGCGCCAGCGTCAGCATTAACCACAGTACGTGATAAACTACCGGTTACAGGAAAGGCGGAACTGATTCCGGCACTGATATTGGCTACACCGAGCGCAATCAGTTCCTGGTTACTGTTTAAATTGCTACGTTGCTGTAGCGCCGTTGCCTGAGCAATAGAGAGAGATTCCACAAAACTGATCATGGCAATCATGCTGGCACCCGGTAATAAGGTTATCACCAGTTCCCAGTTCCAGTGCGGGAAAGACAAAGGCGGAAAGCCTGAAGGAATTTCTCCGACAGTTTTAATTCCCTGAACTTTTAAGTCTAAAAAAAGAACGGCTGCAATACCGAGAAAAACCAGAATCAGTGGAACTGCCCGAACCAGAAAATCAGTCGAACCGATCCGGCTTTGTATGGTTTGGGATTTTAATAGTTTCGGCAGATAAACCAGTAAACCGATAGAAAGCAGGCCAAAGATCAGACTCGGAAGATGCAAAAGTGGCAAATATTCAACCAGGCTTTTCACTAGCTCGGGAATATTATTGGCTTTTAAAGGTAAATCAACCAAAAACTTGAACTGACCAAAAGCAATCAATAAAGCCGAAGCAATAATAAAACTCTGAATGACGGGATGGCTGATCAGTTGAATTAAAAAGCCGAAACGGAACACACCCAAAAGCAGGGAAATAATGCCGACCATCAATGCCAATAAAGTTGCTGCTTCAATATAGACCGGAGAACCCACTTCAAATAAAGGATTCAGTGTGGCAAAGGTCATCATGGAAATGATCGCCACTGGTCCAATCGATAAAGTCGTACTGCCGCCCAATAAGGCATAAATGATCATTGGCAGAATACTGGCATAGAGTCCCATAATCGGTGGTAAGCCTGCCAGCATGGCATAGGCCATCCCTTGTGGTACCAGCATCGCAACGACAATCAGGGCAGCCAATACATCCGATTTTAATTTCACCGGGTTGTACTGACTTAACCATGACCAGGCAGGGAGTCTATTGAGCAGTCTAGACTTAAAATTTGGCATATACAGGTCTAAATCACAAATATAGATATATTATGCACAAATTCTGCTAAGAAGTCTTAGGATATAAATAGGTGATCATTCACATTTTAAAAAATGAATGAGGAGACAAAGGATCCAGGCAAAAGACTTAAAACGTTCAATAGAGAAAGTTTAAATCAGGCAGATCGCTTTAAAATAAAACAGGACGAATGAGGTAAATTACAGCTTTAAGCGACTGCTTGATTTACACAGTAGATTTGATAAAGCTTGTTTAACATTTCTACCAGATTCTGGTCTTTGATCGAATAATAGATCTGTTTACCGTCTCGACGGGTATTTACCGCATCGCTTTTACGCAAAATCATGAGCTGCTGAGACAGGGTTGGCTGTCTGATCTCGGTAATCTCTTCAATTTGAGAGACATTCAGTTCATTTTGGGAGAGATGACATAAAATGAGCAGTCGGTCCGTATTGGCCATTAACTTTAAAATACCGACAACCTGTTGAGCTGAATCCCGCATCGCGGCAATTTCAAGATCGGTTTTCATTTACTATGTCCATTTATACAATTACAGCGCGCGAATTATACGACTCGAACAGCGTGAATTGATGGATAGAAAGCGTGAATTACTATGGTTTTTAATGAATTGTGTTATCAAGAATAGTTATAATTTACTAATTAAAATATAAGATAATTTTATCGTGTTCCGGTTTTTTGCGAAGAAGATGTTTCATTTCAAACTGCTATCGTGATCCCATCTCGTTTCAGGCATCTACAAAGCCGAAAAATGCTTGTATCATGTAAATACATCTTGGCGAATAATATCAAGGATATTCTAATGACTACAGATTCAGCTTTTCCAACACCTGCCAATTTAGGTATAGCGGTTTATAGCAATAATGCAGAGGCGATTGGTAATACCCCTTTGGTTCGTATCAATCGTGCCATTTCTGGCGGAGCGACTGTACTTGCGAAAATTGAAAGCCGTAATCCGGCATTTTCGGTGAAATGCCGTATTGGCGCAGCCTTGATTGCTGATGCAGAAAAGTCAGGTAAATTGAAGCCGGGCATGCACATTGTCGAGCCAACCAGTGGTAATACCGGTATTGCGCTGGCATTTGTAG
Source organism: Acinetobacter sp. UBA2581 (assembly GCF_002339435.1). NCBI lineage: Bacteria > Pseudomonadati > Pseudomonadota > Gammaproteobacteria > Moraxellales > Moraxellaceae > Acinetobacter > Acinetobacter sp. UBA2581. Next base: position 60,338 of record NZ_DDLD01000085.1, read on the forward strand.
CAGCGGCTAAAGGCTATGATATTACCTTAACTATGCCATCAAGCATGAGTATAGAACGCCGTAAAGTGGTTAAGGCTTTAGGTGCCAATCTGGTACTGACAGATCCAGCCAAAGGTATGAAAGGTGCCGTAGAAGAAGCACAACGTTTGGTGAATGAAAATCCTGAACTATATTACCTGCCACAACAGTTTGAAAATCCAGCCAATCCGAAAATCCATGAAGAGACTACCGGTCCTGAAATCTGGGAAGCGACTGGAGGTAATGTCGATATTCTGGTAGCGGGTGTAGGCACAGGCGGTACGATTACCGGTATTTCACGCTTTTTTGAAAAAGTGAAAAACAAGCCGATTTATTCAGTTGCTGTAGAGCCGGCTGAATCTGCCATTATTGGTCAGGCAATACGTGGTGAGACACTCACTCCAGGACCACACAAAATTCAGGGTATTGGCGCGAACTTTATTCCAAAGAACCTGGATCTGGATCTGGTCGATGAAGTGATTGCCATTACCAGTAGCGATGCAGTGGAATGGGCACGTAAAACTGCAACTCAAGAAGGTATCTTGGTCGGTATTTCAAGTGGTGCTGCAATGGCTGCAGCTGCGCAATTGGCTGCACGTCCTGAAAATGCAGGCAAAAATATCGTGGTGATTCTGCCAGATGGTGGTGAGCGCTATTTATCTTCAATTCTTTTTGAAGATATTTCTGCTGAGTAAATATTTAACAAATTAGTTTTACTAAATCTCGAAAAAGCCTGAAGTCATCTTTGGGCTTTTTTATTGGACTTTATGCCTTCATATAATGAAAGATCAAGAATTTAAAGCAGAAGCTTGACCTTCCCATTATGGTAATGTTTAAGCTATAGCATAGGCAGTGAATGGGTAAATGGAGAGCGCAGAATGAATACACCAGCAACCACACAGTTATACGAACAGCAGGTACAGATTTCAGGAATGACCTGTGCCTCTTGTGTCGCACGTGTGGAAAAAGCCTTAAAGAAAATTGAATGTGTGGTGGAAGCGAACGTCAATCTCTCCACTGAACAAGCTTTTTTAAAAAGTGAACAACCCATTCCTGCAACGCAACTCGTTAATGCTATCAATAAAACCGGTTTTGAAGCCGTGATCCAGCAGTTTGATTTAAATATTGAAGGCATGACCTGTGCGTCTTGTGTAGCTCGTGTTGAAAAAGCCTTGAAAAAAGTCGATCAGGTACTAGATGCGCAGGTTAATCTGGCAACCGAAAAAGCTCATGTCACTGCAATTCGTCCTCTCGCTGTTTCCCAACTGGTTAAGGCGGTACAAAAGGCCGGCTTTGATATTCAAACCGACCGAATTGAACTGGCTATTGAAGGAATGACCTGTGCCTCCTGCGTAGCACGTGTAGAAAAGGCCTTGAAAAAAGTCGATCAGGTAAGTGAAGCACAAGTCAATCTCGCCACTGAAACAGCTTCGGTCAAGGCGCCGCGTAGTCAGCTTCCAGCTTTAATTGCTGCCGTCGAAAAAGCTGGATATAACGCCCATGAAAAATTAGATACACAGGCTACCGATGCCCAGACGGCATTTCAGGAAAAGAAAACCGCTGAAACTGAACAGCTAAAGCGTGATTTATGGTTGGCGCTAATTTTAGCTGTTCCGGTGTTTATTCTGGAAATGGGTTCACATCTGATTCCTGCTTTTCATCACTGGATTGCACATACGCTAGGTACCCAAAACAGCTGGTATATCCAGTTTCTGCTGACCACTCTGGTCTTACTGATTCCGGGACGGCGTTTTTATCAGCATGGAATTCCAGCATTATTGCGACTGGCTCCTGATATGAATTCTCTGGTTGCCGTGGGAACAATAGCCGCTTATGGATTTTCCTGTATTTCCACTTTCTTTCCGCAATTATTGCCGCAAAGTACTGTACATGTGTATTTCGAAGCGGCGGCTGTGATTGTTGCCTTGATCTTACTAGGACGTTATCTGGAAGCTCGAGCCAAAGGTAAAACCTCTGAAGCGATTCAATATCTGGTTGGCTTGCAGCCAAAAACTGCTCGAGTACAACAAAATGGAACCTGGGTTGATCTGAAAATTGCTGATGTACAGCAGGGCATGCTGATCGAGATTCGCCCGGGTGAGAAAGTCGCAGTTGATGGTGAAGTCGTTTCTGGTCAAAGTTATATCGATGAAGCCATGATCAGCGGTGAACCTTTAGCCGTGGCTAAACAGGCTGGAGATCGGGTGATTGGCGGAACGGTAAATCAGAATGGCACCTTGCAGATCAAGGCGACAGCAGTCGGACAAGATTCAGTTCTAGCTCAGATTATTCATATGGTGGAACAGGCACAAGGCGCAAAGCTTCCCATTCAGGCGGCAGTCGATAAAGTGACCTTATGGTTTGTGCCGGCTGTGATGCTGCTCGCGACTTTGACTTTTATTGTCTGGTTCCTGTTGGGTCCTGAACCGAATCTGACTTATGCACTGGTCAATGCTGTTGCAGTACTGATTATTGCCTGTCCTTGTGCAATGGGCCTGGCTACGCCAACATCTATTATGGTCGGCACCGGCCGGGCAGCAGAGCTGGGTGTCTTGTTCCGTAAAGGCGAAGCATTGCAACTCTTGCAGCAAACCAGAGTTGTGGCGGTGGATAAAACCGGAACCTTAACTGAAGGGAAACCAGCCCTGACCGATTTTGCAGTGACATCTGGTTTTGAGCAGCAAAAAGTTTTGCAAATGGTCGCAGCAGTGGAAGCCAAGTCTGAACATCCCATTGCCCATGCGATTGTTGAAGCTGCGAAAGCACAACAGCTGCAACTACCTGAAGTCAGTGATTTTGATTCAATCACTGGTGCAGGCGTGAAAGCTCAAGTTTCAGGTCAGCAAATTCATATTGGCGCAGAACGCCTGATGCAGCAATTGGGTTTAAGTGTCGATATTTTTAAAGAGAAAGCACAACAGTTAGGCGAGCAGGGACGCACGCCTTTATATGTCGCGATAGATCAGCAGTTGGCTGCCATTATTGCTGTGGCTGATCCGATTAAAGCCACAACCTATAGTGCGATTCAGGCCTTACATGATCAAGGCTTAAAGATTGCCATGATCACCGGTGATAACCAGCATACTGCACAAGCCATTGCTAAACAGTTGAAAATTGACCATGTCATTGCTGAAGTTTTACCTAATGAAAAAGTCGATGCGGTACATCAACTCCAACAGCAACATGGCATCGTCACTTTTGTCGGTGACGGGATTAATGATGCACCTGCCTTGGCTCAGGCCGATGTTGGAATGGCAATAGGAACTGGTACGGATGTGGCAATTGAAGCAGCAGACGTGGTGCTGATGTCTGGAAATTTACAGCATGTAGCAACCGGTATTGGCCTAAGTCACGCAACCATGCGCAATATCAAACAGAACCTGTTTTGGGCCTTTGTTTATAATATTGCCTTGATTCCGATTGCTGCAGGTCTACTATATCCATTCTTCGGTATTTTGTTATCACCGATGTTTGCAGCAGGTGCAATGGCCTTATCCTCAGTCTTTGTGGTCAGCAATGCGCTTCGTTTAAAGACTTATCAGCCGATCCAGTTGAAGGAGGCAGTGTAATGAATATTGGACAGGCCGCGAAACGCTCCGGGATCTCGGCCAAAATGATCCGTTATTATGAAGATATCGGTTTATTACCCAATCCTAAACGTAGCGATTCAGGTTATCGTGTTTATAGTGACGATGATATGAAGACTTTAAGTTTTATTCAGCATGCGCGTGAATTGGGTTTTTCTTCCGAGCAGATGAAAGAATTGCTCGGCCTGTGGCTGAACGATGCCAGACACAGCCGTGATGTCAAACAGTTGGCGCAAAAGCATATCGAGTTACTGCAACAGAAAATTGCGGATATGCAAAATATGATGAAAATTTTGCAGCAATCGGTTGCGCAGTGTGCTGGAGATGAACAGTCTGATTGCCAAATCCTAAAACAGATTGAGCAGGGTGTGTCACATGGGAAAACTGCGCATACGCCTATCAAAGCAGATCAATAGACTTGAACTTATATCACTTAACCCAAATTTAAACTGATCAAAGGGAGATCAAGATGAAATTCCGTATTGAAAATATGACTTGTGGTGGTTGTGCGCGTAGTGTGACTGCAACCATTCAGGAACTGGATGAAAATGCTAAAGTAAATGTTGATGTGGTCAGTAAAATGGTGGAGGTTGAATCGAGTGCAAGCGAATCTGAGATTATCGCGGCATTAACTGAAGATGGCTTTCCGCCCGAAACTATAGCTTGATATTCACTATTTAAAAGATAATTCTAAAATGCCTAATCATGATTAGGCATTTTTTATGAAACTACCGATATTTTATCTGGCGTCATCAATGCCTGATTAATATACAGTTTAATCAAGCGTTCACGCGAACCAATCGCTTTTTGATAACTGGTCGAATTTAATAATAGTGAAGCCCCATAAGTTACCGTCCAGATATAAGATAAATAATCCCGGATTGACATTGCACTGTCTAAAGATACCAGATAATCATGGGTCATATCTTTAATGCGGATAATCCGTTCTTCACGAATACGATAGAGTTCCTGAAATAACTCTTTCAGGTTTTTTTCATTATTAGTTAAACGCTCTTCAATGACATGCAGCAAAATAGTCCGGTTTGAATTGAGCATGTGATAAAGCATATATTGCGAAACATAATTTTTAATATCGTTATTATATTTATCAGAAATTGCCAGAATTCTTTTTTCATTCAGAATGATGAGTTCTAAATATAACTGGTTTTTACTTTTAAAATGTTTATAGATAGTTCCTTTGGCGATGTCCAGTTCTTCAGCAAGTTCACTCAAGGTGATGTCCTGATTATTATCAAGCAGTAGACTTTCTGCCATGCTCAGGATCTTCTCTTTACGAAGAAGGAAGTTCTGCTGTCTTACAGTCGTCATCTTCTTGACTCATCATTTTCGAAAAGGAATATATTAAGAATATGCTATTTTCGCAGCTATAGCTATAAAACTAAGGTCGTGATATTTATCTAAATTTGTATATTTATTCAACATTTCTTGTAGAAAAAAGTTATATACCGCTGCACTAAAAATATTGTCAAGAAAATTGAACCCTTGAGATCAACTTTGTTAAATAAAATTCCATTTTCAATATATTTGATTTATGGTTTTAGGACATAAAGCTGAATTATATTTTCGTTTTAAACCTAGACTAGACAAGGTTTAGCGCAGTGAAGCCAGAGTCATTTTAATAGCTTAAATTTTTCATTTATTAATGGATTTAAGTTTTAAGGATTCAGTAAATACCAGAGGTATAAAGTTTTTGATTTTAAATTTTATATCGCTGATTTATGAATGACATGCATGGATTCGAGCAAAAAGCATCCAAATGTTTTCTCGAATCCATAATGAAAAAATACTCAGTAACAGGATTGAGTATCACCAGTGAAGGAATGTGAAAATGCCTATTTATAATGCGCCACTAAAAGACATGGAATTTATTTTAAATGATGTGTTTCAGGCCGAACAATTTTGGCAAGATAATGAAAATCTTGCACATTTAGATATGGCAACTGCAAATGCAATTCTGGAGGAGATGGCCAAGTTTTCCAAGAATGTGATTCTTGATCTGAACCGTCCTGCAGATGAAGAAGGTGGTGCTCAGTTTAATAATGGTGAAGTCAAAACACCTGCAGGTTTTAAAGAAGCTTTCAAACAGTTTGCTGAAGGCGGCTGGGTGGGGTTGGGCGCGCCTGAAGAATGGGGCGGTCAGGGCATGCCAAAAATGCTGACTGTTCTTGCAGATGAAATGATCTGGAGTACTAATCCATCTTTCATGCTTTACCCGCTGTTAACCGTGGGGGCTGGCATGGCGATCAATGACCGTGCTTCGCAGGAACAGAAAGAAACCTATCTGCCAAAATTCTATACGGGTGAATGGTCGGGCACGATGTGTTTAACTGAGCCACATTCAGGGACAGATCTGGGCATTATCAAAACCAAGGCTGAACCAAACGAAGATGGTTCATACAACATTATCGGAACTAAAATCTTCATTACCAGCGGTGAACATGATCTGAGTGAAAATATCATTCACTTGGTATTGGCCAAAACACCGAATGCGCCAGCAGGTTCACGCGGTATTTCCCTGTTTATTGTCCCAAAATTTCTGGTCAATGCCGATGGTTCACTCGGTGAGCGCAATGCAGTCGCTGCCGGTTCGATCGAACATAAGATGGGCATTAAAGGTTCAGCAACTTGTGTCATGAACTTTGATGGTGCCAAAGGCTATATGGTGGGCAATGAAAATGAAGGTCTGGCGGGCATGTTCGTGATGATGAACTACGAACGTTTGTCGATGGGGATTCAAGGCATTGGCGCGGCAGAATTTGCTTATCAGAATGCAGCACAGTATGCGACCGACCGTTTACAGGGCCGTGCATCAACCGGTGCAAAATCACCAGAAAAACCAGCCGATTCAATTCTGGTGCATGGTGATGTACGCCGTATGTTGCTGAATGTACGTGCTAATAATGAAGCTTCACGTGCTTTCGCAGTCTATGTCGGTCAGCAGCTGGATATTACCAAATATTCCACTGATCCTGAGGCAGTACGTAAAGCAACCGATCGTGTGGCTTTATTAACGCCTATTGCCAAAGCTTATCTCACCGATAAAGCACTGGATGCTGCACTGGAAGCACAAATGTGCTTCGGTGGTCATGGTTATATTCGTGAATGGGGCATGGAACAATGTATCCGTGACCTGCGCATTTCACAGATCTATGAAGGAACCAATGGGGTACAGGCGATTGATCTGATCGGCCGTAAAACCACAAAATGCAAAGGTGCTTATATTGCAGAATATATCGCGGAAATTCGCGATTTAGCCGAAGGTCTGGATAATGCCTTGACGATTAAAAAGGCAACCTTAGATACCTGTCAGCAACTGGAAGATATCACCAATTTTATTGTTGAGCAGTCTCAAGTAAATCCTGATTTCGCCAACTCGATTGCTGTTGATTATTTGCACGCTGTAGGTCTGCTGAGCTTTGTTTACATGTACGCACGTATCAGTAAAGCGGCGGCTACTAAAGAAGAGAGCTATTTCCAGAATAAACTGGTACTGGCAAATTACTATATTGCTAAAGTACTCCCGGATTTGAGTGCGAGAATTCAACGCATTCAGGCAGGTGCTGAGCTGGTGATGCAATTACCAGAAGAATATTTCACTGCACAGGCCTAAACCCGCAAATATTGCGAAGGACAAACACTGCACAGATATCACTTTGCAGTGTTGATAACAATGATGTTAAAGGATGAGATTAGAATGATTGTAATTGTAGAAGCTGTACGTACCGCGATGGGCGGTTTTCAAGGCTCACTTTCTAGCTGTACCGCACCAGATTTAGGAGCTGTAGTGATCAAGGAAGCGGTGGCACGTGCAGGTCTGGCAGCCAATGATATTGATGAAGTGATCATGGGCTGTGTACTGCCGGCAGGTTTAAAACAGGGTCCGGCACGTCAGGCCATGCGTCAGGCAGGTTTGCCAGATTCAACCGGTGCGACTACGATCAATAAAATTTGTGGTTCAGGCATGAAAGCGGTGATGCAAGCTGCGGATGCGATCAAGGCCGGTTCTGCAGAAATCGTAGTGGCGGGCGGTATGGAATCCATGTCGAACGCACCGTACTTAATGGATAAAGCTCGTGCCGGTTTCCGTATGGGCCACGGGAAAGTGACCGATCATATGTTCCAGGAAGGTCTGGAAGATGCTGAAACAGGTCTGTCGATGGGAATCTTGGCACAAGAAATGGCGGACAAAAAAGGCTATACCCGTGAACAACAGGATGATTATGCGATTGGCTCTTTAAATAAAGCCGTGACTGCCGTTCAGCAGGGCTTCTTCAAAGATGAAATCGTGCCAATTACAGTCAGCACGCGTAAAGGCGATGTGGTGGTTGAGCAGGATGAACAACCACTGAATGCCAAAGCAGACAAAATCCCATCTTTACGTCCGGCATTTAAAAAAGACGGTACGATTACTGCGGCAAATGCCAGTTCAATTTCCGATGGTGCTTCCGCATTGGTTGTAACATCGAGCGAGATTGCAGTACAGCATAGCCTGAAACCTCTAGCGAATATTCTGGCTTATGCCAGCCATTCACAACATCCATCAGAATTCACGATTGCACCGGTGGGGGCAATTGAAAAAGTACTGAAGAAAACTGGCTGGAATGCAACTGATGTGGATCTATGGGAAATTAATGAAGCTTTCGCGATGGTAACCATGGCAGCGATTGATGCCTTTGAACTGGATCCTGCCAAAGTGAATATTAATGGTGGTGCTTGCGCTCTAGGTCATCCACTGGGCTCTTCAGGTTCCCGTATCATTGTGACCCTGATTCATGCCTTGAAACGTACTGGCGGCAAAAAAGGTATTGCAGCGCTATGTATCGGTGGCGGTGAAGCAACAGCGATTGCGGTAGAACTGGTTTAAGTTTATTTAGATTAGATGGCGATGCTTTTGGTAATAAGCTAAGAGTATCGCTTAATTTATTGAAATAGTATTAAGCCCAAAATAAAGCCTGTGGATCACGGGCTTTATTTATATTGTATTAGATAAATATTTTAGTTCTGAATCAGACGTGGGTTATTAAAGACTTTATCCAATATATGCCGATGAATGAAACGCAGTTTATCTTTCACAGCTTCAGTCAGCTTAAAGGGGTAAGCATCCTCCAGACCCATACTGCGGTTTAAGGCATTTAAATTAAAGGTCAGGGTGACCCAGTTTTCCAGGATATGTTCAAAATCCTGTCCACCAATCGGGCATTCTTTAAAGTCCATACTGGCCAGATTTCGGCCATTACCTTCCACGCGTAAGCCAGCATAAAATGCCGTTTCCAGTGTTTCCATGATATGCAGATAATGTGACCAGGTTTCAGCCCAGTCTTCCCACGGGTGTGCGGTGGCATAGGGACTAATATATTTTTCATGCCAGTTAATAGGCGCACCCTGATTATAGTGCCTCTCTAGTGCTTCACTATAATTTTGCCGCTCATCTCCAAAAAAATGGCGAAGTTCATCCAGTAATTCCGGATGTAGGTGCTGGATGAGATTAAAATAAAAATGCCCACTTTCATGACGAAAATGCCCTAATAAGGTTCTGTAGTTTTCACCCATATTGACCCGGGTGGTTTCACGATAAACCACATCGGCCTCAAAGGCATTTAAGGTAATTACACCATTGGCATGGCCGGTAAGTACTGGCTTGTCTTTTTCAGGAAGAAGAAAATCAAAACGTAAACCCAATGGATCATCATCCGAATGTTTTGGACGAGGCATAATGTTCATACGTTGGGTCAGATACAAAAAACGGCGTTTGGCTTCCTCCAGCCGATACCAGTAAATCATGTTTTCGGCATTTTCCAGATTTGGAATTACATGAGTCAGCTGGCAGGATTCGCAAAAATCTTCCTCATCATCTGCAGGGATCATCCAGTTACATACCTGATGATGGGTATAGTTATAACAAGGTTTATAACGGGAATGTTGATACTTTTTAGCAACCGGAACCCACTCCTGAGCATTCAGCTTTTTAAATGTCGTCATTTCTTTTTCGGAGGCGATATAGCCGATAGAGGAAAGGCAGTGATCACATACGAATTTGGCGAAAAAGATCTGCTTTTCGCAAACTGGACATTCAAAATATTTCATCGATACTCCCTGCGAAATGAATGAATTACAATGGATTGCTGAAACTCTGTAATTTATATTCAGATTGCATTGCGGAATTTTATCCTGTTTAAAAATTCATCATAAAAATTTCTTAAAAAACACTATGTTGATTAATTGTAAAATGCATGTGATCGATTATTCATTAGATTATAGTTTAGTGACTGTTTATAGAAGAAAAGCTGACAGAAATAAAAAAACCGATGAACTGACTTATGTATTTTTTTCTTAATAATAAAAGAGCACCAAGTTAAAAGATTTGAATAATGCAAACTCTAAAAAATATAGATCAAAAATTATTAAAATAAAATCGATTGAATCGCGTTTTTCAAAAGACCTAATTGGTATATATTTTGCTCAATATTAAAACATACATCATGCTGAAAAATAAATTATTTTTCATTTCATAGTTCTGCTTTGGGGGTATTAAAATATGATGAAGATAAGAAAAGCCACTGTTCAAGATACACTTGCCATTGCGAATGTCATTGCCCTATTTGTTGATGTCTTGATTTCTAGTGAAGAGGGGCGCAAGCGTTTTCAACCTGAAATTCTTCAGAGCATTTTTGACCGAGCTGATATTCATTATTTTATTGGAGAAATTAATCAAAAAATTGTGGGCGTGGTGGCCTATATGGAACCTGCACACTTCATGCACTTTTTTCTGGATCCAGCTTATCAGGGGCATGGACATGGACGACAAATGTGGAATTTTTTAGAAGAACAAATCCGTAATCAAGGGCATCAAAAGATTACAGTCAAATCCAGTTTATATGGCTTCAATATTTATAAAAAATTTGGTTTTGTAGAAACAGGTGAACTTACTCACGAACATGGCATTCGCTTTATTCCAATGGAAAAAGTTTATTCTGATGAAACATCTTCGATCTCTTAAAATAGAAGAGCCGTTTATTATAAGTTAATCAAAGATCAGGAGTTATTTTCTTATTTTTTTGCATAGTTGGAATCTGAGAAATCAATTTTATCCCTATCAAATTGATAAATTTTAATTATTTTTGAATTAGAAAATTAAACTTTTAGCTATTAGCCATTATCTCATTTTTAATTAGTCATAGATTGTACTAAGGCATAGAATTAATTCACTTTTACGGCATTAACGATCAGGGTATGGCAATCAGCTGGATTTTCTTCACTTTAATGGCTGCATTTATGCAGGCCTGGCGAAATGCCTTTCAAAAACAGCTCAGCACAACTGTCGATATCTGGGGCGTGACACTGGCGCGTTTCCTGTTTGGCTTTCCGCTAGCAGGGCTTTACATCGCAGCTTTATATCACTTCAAACCGGTAGAAAGTGTGGTGCATTTTACCCCGAAGTATTGGATCTATATCCTGATTGCCGGTATCAGCCAGATTCTGGCAACCGCCTTGATGGTGCAGCTGTTTAAACAGAAAAATTATGCGATTGGCGTTGGATTGGCAAAAAGTGAAGCGATTCTGGCTGCCATTATCGGAGTGATTTTTCTGTCAGATCATCTGTCTGTACTGGCATGGATCGGGGTGCTGATCGGTGGTTATGCGGTATTCCTGCTGAGTAAGGGCAATCAGCTCACCGGTCTATCCACCAAGACTTTAGCCATCGGAATCGGCAGCGGTTTGAGCTTTGCCATTACTTCACTTTTGGTCCGTGAAGCCAGTCTGGAACTGCCGATGTTGCCAACTGTGCATCGTGCTTCATGGGTACTAATTTCGGTGATTGGTTTCCAGTGCATCAGTATGCTGATTTACCTGAGCCTGTTTAGTCGAAAAACCTTAGTCGCCATGTGGCAACGTCTAGGTTTAACATTTAAAGTCAGCTTATGCAGCTTTATGGCATCACTAGGCTGGTTTACCGCCATGAGTATGATGAGCGTGCCAATCGTGAAAACCTTGGGACAAATCGAAATCCTGTTCAGTCTGCTGATTTCAGCTTATTTCTTTAAAGAAAAACTGGCGCGTGCCGAGCATTGGGGCTTGGGACTGGTTGTGATTGCAGCGATGCTGGTGATCTGGGCTTAACGAATCCACGAATAAAAAAAAAGCCACGAAATATCGTGGCTTTTTTTTTATAAGAATGAATCAAGCAGCAAGAAAAGTTTGTACTGCCTGATTAAAGGCTTCCGGCTGTTCAATATTGGAAATATGTGAAGCATTGATTTCAAACAATTGGCTATTCGCAATACGTTGCTGCATAAACTGTCCATCTGAAACAGTCGTCACAGGGTCCTGCTGACCCGCAATAATCAGCACAGGGATTTGAATACTGCTAAGTTGTTCGCGGACATCCGCCTTAGCCAGAGCTTCACAGCAGTTTGCATAGCCTTCTGGGCTGCCAGCTCCGAGGTCGTTTGAAAGTTCTGCAACGGCTGCCGGGTTGCTCTGGATAAAGGGATTGGTAAACCAGCGTGATGCTGCAGTTGCAGCAATCGGAGCAAGACCTTGCTCACGGACAAGCGCAGCACGGTCTTGCCATGCCTGTTCCTGGCCAATTTTGGCTGCGGTGTTACAAACAATCACGTGGTTAAAACGTTCTGGCTTATGAATCGCTAACCATTGACCGGTTAAGCCACCCATAGAAATGCCACAGAAAGCGGCTTTCTGGATATTCAGATGATCCAGCAGATTGACCACATCCTGACCTAACTGTTCAAGACTATACGGACCTTGTGGTGCAGAGGAAGCCCCATGACCACGAGTGTCATAACACACAACAAAATAATCTTGCTGGAAAAATTCAATTTGTGGCTGCCACATGCTGAATTTGGTACCCAATGAGTTAGAAAAAACCAGGGCAGATTTGCTGGCATCACCAAAAGTCTGGTAATTGATCTGGGCATCGTTGGATGTAAATGTTGGCATTTTTTTAAGTCCTTAATCTTATAAATCCCCCTAAATCCCCCTGAGCAAGGCTTAAGCATTGCTTTAAGCTGAAGTGCAAGAAGGGGGACTTTTAATGAGGATTAAACACGTTCAATAATCAACGCGATGCCTTGACCGACACCGATACACATTGAACATAGCGCATATTGACCACCGGTGTGTTCCAGCTGGTTGAGTGCAGTCGTCACTAAACGCGCACCTGAAGCACCGAGTGGATGACCCAAAGCAATCGCACCACCATTTGGATTGACTTTCTCTGAACCGTCTTCGATACCCAAGTCACGGGTACATGCCAGTGCCTGAGCAGCAAAAGCTTCATTCAGCTCAATCACATCCATCTGCTCTAAAGTCAGACCGGTTTGTACCAGTAATTTCTTGATGGCAGGTGCTGGACCAAAACCCATGATTCGTGGTTCAACACCTACAACGGTTGAGCCAATAATTTTGGCACGTGGTTTTAAGCCATGCTGAGTAACAGCTTCATCAGATGCAATCAGCAGGGCAGCCGCACCATCGTTAATACCAGAAGCATTACCCGCCGTTACAGTCCCCTCTGCTTTCACCACAGGTTTCAGTTTCGCCAGAGCTTCTGCTGTGGTAGAGGCACGCGGATGTTCATCAGTATCGACAACGATCGGATCGCCTTTACGCTGCGGAATCACCACAGGAATGATTTCCTTGGCAAAGAAACCATTGGCCTGCGCTGCTGCGGTACGTTGCTGGCTGGTCAGAGCAAACTTGTCCTGATCTTCACGGTTGATATTGAACTGTTCTGCCAGATTTTCAGCAGTTTGCGGCATGGTTTCTACGCCGTACATTTCTTTCAGTTTCGGATTGATAAAACGCCAGCCCATGGTGGTGTCTTCAATCTTCTGGCTACGGCCATACGCTGTTTCTGACTTGCCCATCACGAATGGGGCACGCGACATGCTTTCTACACCACCGGCAATAATCAGATGGGCTTCACCGGCTTTAATCGCACGTGCTGCCATCGCGACTGCATCCATCGATGAACCACACAGACGGTTCACGGTCGTTGCCGGCACCTGATAAGGCAGACCTGCAAGTAGTGAAGACATACGACCGACGTTACGATTGTCTTCACCGGCCTGATTGGCACAGCCATAAATCACGTCATCGACCTGTTCCCAGTTTACCGATGGGTTACGTTCCATCAAAGCTTTAATTGGCAGCGCACCTAAATCATCTGCACGGACAGGCGCGAGGCCACCGGCATAACGGCCGAATGGGGTACGGATGGCATCGATAATATATGCGTTTTTCATTGTGTATTTGCTCACATATTTAAAAGAAGAAAACTCCTCCCTTTTTAAAGGGAGGTTGGGAGGGATTTAATGAAGTAGTTTTAATCCTCAAATCCTCCCTAAATCCCTCCTTTAATAAAGGAGGGACTTCCCCTTAATTTGATTGAGTCGCATCAATCAGTTTGGCACCAGTTAATGCCTGCAATTCTTCAAATGACAGACCTTCAACTTTCTCAATCACTTTCATCCCTTCAGGTGTCACATCAATCACACAAAGATCGGTATAAATACGGTCGACACATTTCAGGCCAGTCGCAGGATAAGACAGTTCAGCCACGATTTTGGGCTCGGCTTTTTTGGTCACGTGATCTGTGGTAATAAAGACTTTTTTCGCACCCACAGCCAGATCCATGGCACCGCCGACTGCTGGAATCGCATCCGGAGCACCAGTATGCCAGTTGGCCAGATCACCATTTTCAGCGACTTGGAAAGCACCCAAAACTGCGATGTCTAAGTGACCGCCACGCATCATCGCGAATGAATCACCATGATGGAAGAAAGAACCACCTTCGAGCAAGGTCACGAATTCTTTACCGGCATTAATCAGCTCAGGATCGCGGTCTTCTTCAGCAGGAGGAGGACCGAAAGCCAGCAGGCCATTTTCAGAGTGCAGGAATACGTCTTTGTCGCTTGGCAGGTAGCTTGAAATCTTGGTTGGTAAACCAATACCGAGGTTCACATAAGCACCATCAGGAATGTCTTGTGCCACACGTTCAGCGATCTGGTCACGGGTCAGTTTGTTATAGCTCATGAATCTTCTCCTTATCCGTGATTACTGTGCAGGTTTAACTTGAACAACGTGTTGAACAAAAATTCCTGGGGTAATGATGTGCTCTGGATCCAGTGCACCCAGTTCAACCACCTCAGAAACCTGTGCAATGGTTACATCAGCTGCCATCGCCATAATCGGGCCAAAGTTACGCGCAGATTTACGGTAGACCAGATTGCCCCAACGGTCGCCCTGATGGGCCTTAATTAAAGCAAAGTCAGCTTTAATCGGATTTTCCAGGACAAAATCTTTGCCTTCATAGTTCAAGGTTGGTTTGCCTTCAGCCAGCAAGGTACCAAAACCGGTTGGGGTATAGATTGGACCTAAGCCCATACCTGCTGCCTGAATACGGCAAGCCAGATTACCTTGCGGCACCAGTTCCAGTTCGATCTTGCCTGCACGATAGAGTTCGTCAAATACCCAGGAATCAGACTGACGCGGGAAAGAGCAGATAATTTTACGCACAGCGCCCGCTTTAAGCAGTTTCGCCAGACCATAGTCGCCATTACCAGCATTATTATTGACAATAATAAGATCCTTGATTCCCAATTCGATCAGACCATCAATCAGTTCAGCAGGCTGACCCGCTGTCCCAAATCCGCCGATCATAATGGTAGAACCATCCTTGATCTGGGAGAGTGCTTCTTTCAATGATAATGAACTTTTATCTATCATAATCTGGTCCTTACATACCCTAAACTAATGGATGTCTTTAAATTCGTTTTGAATCTGATGTTGCAACCGGAACAGCATTACGGTCTTTCTGTGACAGCAGAAAATGTGCTACCAGGCCAATACAAATCCCCCAAAAGACTGAACTCAGCCCCAAGAAATGCATGCCGGAAGCAGTTGCTAAAAAGGTGATCAGTGCGGCATCACGTTGCGACTCTTTGCTCATCGCCATAGAGATGTTAGTGGCAATTGCTCCGAGTAAGGCCAGTCCTGCCAAAGCTGCAATTAATTCCTTCGGCATCAGGCTAAACAGCATGACAATGCTGCCGGCAAACAGGCCGCCTAAAATATAAAAAAGCCCGTTCGCCACACCCGCGATATAACGCTTTTCTTTCAGCTCGTGCGCGTCTTTGCCTAAACACAATGCGGCCGTAATAGAGGCCAATACAATAGTAATCCCCCCCACACAGGCTACTGCGAGCGAGGCAATACTGGTTGCACTGATAATTGGCTTGGCAGGCATGTCATATCCACTGATCTTGATAATGGCCATTCCTGGTAAGAACTGGCCCGACAGACTGACCAGAATAAGCGGGAGGGCCAGATTCAGGGTGGAACTCCAAGTCCATTCCGGTGCAATAAATTGCGGAATTGCCAGACTGAAATCTGCCGTGACCGGATTAATCTTGCCCAGCAGCATGCTTAAAATCACACCGGCAACCAGCACCCAGACCATGGCATAACGTGGACTGAAACGCTTGGCCAGCAAAAACACCGCCAGCATGCCAAAGACGATATAGGGCATGGTATCGGTCGCGGTGAACAGTCCTAAACCAAACTGCAGTAAAATTCCGGCCATCATTCCGGCAGCGACTTCCTGGGGAATCCAGGACAGCAATTTGTCGAAATAACCGGTAATCCCAATGAGAAAAATCACCACAGCAGAGGTGATATAGGCCGCAACCGCTTCATTGAGCGAAATATCGGGAAACAGCGTGACCAATAGTGCCGTTCCGGGCGCAGACCAGGCGGTGACAACAGGTATTTTGTATTTAATCGATAAAAAGATACCTGCGAGCGCCGCACCAATAGAAATTCCCCAAATCCATGAAATCATCATGTCTGGGGAAACCTGGGCTTGCTGCGCTGCCTGGAAAAAAATGATCAGTGGTCCTGAATAGGAAATCAGCACTGCTAGAAATCCTGCAACAGTCGCTGAAATTGACCAGTCATTTTTTAATGTCTGAAACAGGGTGTTCATTGGTAATGTGCCTCCTTGCGTCGAACCATGAGCCTGTCAAAAATCGTGATGATCAGGACTAGCCTTGATCTCCACCACCGACCGGTACTACGGTACCTGTCATATAAGATGATTCATCGGAAGCCAGGAATAGAATGGCATTTACTTGCTCCTGAATTGTGCCGTAGCGACCCATAAACGTACGGTCAATGGTCTGATCTACCACTTGCTGCATCCATTCTTGTTCAGATTCAGTCAGTGGATTGGCATTGCGCGGTACTTTACGGGGAGGTGCTTCGGTGCCACCCGTTGCAACTGCATTAACGCGAATACCATCTTTGGCATGTTCAAAGGCAAGGGAAGCCGTCAGGCCATTTACGCCACCTTTCGATGCCGAATATGGCACACGGTTAATGCCGCGTGTGGCAATAGAAGATACGTTTACAATGGTACCCTTCTGATTTTTAATCATTTCTGGTAAAACTGCACGGCAACACCACAGCGTTGGAAACAGCGAACGGTTCACTTCCTTGATAATTTCCTCTTCAGAGAATTCTTCAAAAGGTTTCATCCAGATGGCACCACCCACGTTATTGATCAGTACATCGACACGACCATAGGTATCTAAGGCTTTTTCAACGACTGACTGAGCACCGGCAAACGTTTCCAGATTGGCTTTGACGGTAATCGCATCACCGCCAGTCGCTTCAATTTCAGCCAGAACTTCTTCCACATAAGGGGAAAGATCAGCCATGACGACTTGAGCGCCTTCGCTCGCCACTTGCAGCGCGACACCGCGCCCAATGCCCTGAGCGGCACCGGTCACGATTACAACTTTATTTTCAAATCTTTGACGATTAGACATTGAATAAATTCCCTCTAGTTAGTTTGCTGAGAATTTTTCAAACAGGAAGCTTGCAGGTTTTACGCCTTCTGCTTCTAGCCAGCCGCGAACCGCTTCAACCATTGGTACCGGGCCACACAGGTAGATATCAACCTCACCAGCATTTAGCCATTCATTTTCAATATGGCCAGTGACATAGCCTTTACGTTCATGTGCAGATTCCGGGTTTGCCACTACAGTACGGTATTCGAACCACGGGAATTTATCTTGTAGTTCATTCAGTTTTTCAATGGCCACCAGATCAAAATCATTGGTCACACCAAATACCAGACGCACTGGATGCTCTGAACCTTTTTCTTCCAGCACTTGCAACATCGACATGAATGGTGCAATACCTGTACCACCCGCCAGCATCAAGACAGGGCGGGTCACAGGGCGCAGGTAGAAGCTACCAAACGGACCGGTAAAGGTCATTTTGTCGCCAGCTTTGGCATTTTTGCTCAAGAATTCACTCATTTTCCCGTTCGGTACATTACGTACTACGAAACCAGTCAGGCGATTACCCGGTTTTGAGCTGAATGAATAAGAACGGGTTTCTGTGGTGCCTGGAATACTAACATTGACATATTGACCTGCCAGAAAGTGAATGTCTGGTTGACCATCATCGAGTTGAATATCAAAAGTAATGGTGGAATCAGACAGGTTTTCTACACGGGCCAACGTACCTTGAAATGCATGAATCTCGGTTTTACAGACATCAGAGGAGGCCTGAATTTGGAACACGGCATCCGAAGTCGGTTTACATTGGCAAGCCAGGATAAAACCTTCTGCGGCTTCTTCTGGTGTCAGTGCATCTTCAATGTACATTTCTTCAGGCATGTCATACGCACCTGATTCACAAAAAGCGCGGCACGTTCCACATGCACCGTCACGGCAATCTAGAGGGATATTGATCTTTTGACGGTAAGCTGCATCGGACAAGGTTTCGCCTTGGGCAACACTAATAAAACGTGTAACGCCATCTTCAAATTGGAGTGCAACATTGTGGTTTGACATGGCTGAATATCCTATATAAATCTTTGAAACTTAGCCTTTCAGCCATATTTCCCTGGCTGAAAGGTTTGACCTTGCTGTCGAGACAGTCTTAGAGGTGATAAATGTCGATAACCTGGTTGATGTAATCGTTTTTCAGCACCACGTATTTGCTTAAAATCTGTGGTTTTTCGCCTGAAAAATTGATTACATAACGAGACATACCAAAGTAGCTGTAACTGGTTTTGTAGCGGAAACTCAGGGTATTCCAGTTAAAGCGCACAGTGACCTTGTCGCCATCACGTTCCACAATTTCAATATTGCAGATGTTGTGACTAGTACGGGTATCCGGCATGGTGGCAGATGAACGTTCTGTCTTGATCCGGAACACACGGTCTTCAAGACCCTGACGGTCTGGGTAGTAAATCAGTGAGATTTCAGACTGTGGATCTTCAGTCAGACGGTCATCATCATCCCAAGCAGGCATCCAGAAAGAAGCAGTAGGGGCGTAGCACTGTAACCAGTCATCCCATTGCTCATCATCTAAAAAGCGGGCTTCCTGATACAGGAACTGTGCAATATTTTCTAAAGTGATGTCGCTCATGCGGTTTCTCCTTCAGTGCTTGCAGCAATTTCTTTTTCAGTCGCAATGCCTTTTTTGATCAGCTCTAACCAGTACTGGTGCTGAGCCAGGTACAGGCCTTCATCTTCTGTTTTAATACCAGACAGTTTTGGTTTCAGGCCAATTTCATTGGCTGCATCATCTGGCCCTTGAATCCAGTGCTTAGAACCACGGCACATATCATTCCATTCCAGCGCGATCCCAGCATAACCGGCCTGACAGGCACGGAATTCTTCCAGATCGTCTGGGGTAGCCATACCAGAAGCATTAAAGAAGTCTTCATACTGACGGATACGGCGGGTGCGTGCTTCAGGCTCTTCACCGACAGGACCGATACAGTAAATCGTCACTTCAGTCTTATCGACAGAGATTGGACGCAGAACACGGATTTGTGAGCCGAACTGATCCATGAAGTAAACGTTTGGATAGATACACAGGTTACGTGAACGTTCGATCATCCATTTCGCCATGGCTTCGCCATAACGCTCGGTATATTCATCTTTCTTGGCAAAGTTTGGACGGTCTTCCGGGTTGGCCCATTGTGTCCAAAGCAGCATGTGACCATGTTCAAAGCCGTAAGAACCACCGCCTTGTTTGCCCCATGAACCTGCGCTCATGGCACGAATATTATCGCCAGCTTCTTTTTCCTTACGTTGCTGAGTCGTTGCAGCATAGTTCCAGTGCACGGCAGAGACGTGATAACCATCGGCACCGTTTTCTGCAGTCAGCTTCCAGTTACCTTCATAGGTATAAGTCGACGAACCGCGTAAAACTTCCAGACCTTGCTCAGACTGACCCACGATCATGTCGATGATCTTGGTGGCTTCACCCAGGTATTCTTCCAGAGCAGGAACATCCGGATTCAGGCTGCCAAACAAGAAGCCTTTGTAATTTTCAAAACGAGCTACTTTTTTCAGGTCATGAGAACCGTCCTGGTTAAAGCAATCTGAATAGCCTGCATCAGCCGGATCTTTCACTTTTAACAGCTTGCCCGAGTTATTGAATGTCCAGCCATGGAATGGGCAGGTATAGGTTGCTTTATTGCCACGCTTATAACGGCAGAGCTGTGCACCGCGGTGAGAGCAGGCATTGATCATGGCATTCAGTTCGCCATTGCGGTTACGTGCAATGATGATTGGCTGACGGCCAATATGGGTTGTGTAGTAATCGTTGTTATTGGGAATCTGGCTCTCATGGGCCAGATAAACCCAGTTTCCTTCAAAGATGTATTTCATTTCCAGATCAAACAGGGCTTGATCAGTAAATACGGAACGGTGCAGTTTAAATTCACCAGATTCAAAATCATCGACCAGTAATTCATCAATACGGTCTAAATGGCTGGTGTTAATTACAGGAATACGAGGCATGTCCAGTCTCCGACTTTCCAAGGAGGGGAAGTCATCGGGATGTTGCTCAGACTGACATCCCGATTCCATTTTGAATTAAGCGCTTGCGCGACGACGTTCTACTTCAGTGCTTGGCGCTGCAGCCTGGTCTTTCACCAGTTCAATATTGAACTGGATATGTTTGAATGGACCATTTAAACCACGGCGTGCGATTTCAGCTTCATCGGTCACATCAACAGCGGTTGCGACCAGACCATCACGTGTGGCGAAGGCAAAGTCATCCCACAGGTATTGATCGCCTTCGATATTGAACTGTGTGGTTAACTTTCGGTAACCCGGTGCAGATACGAAGTAATGCACATGAGATGGGCGGTTACCGTGACGACCTAATTTGTCCAGTACGAACTGGGTGGTACCCTCAGGTGGACAGCCATAACCGACCGGCATGGTAGTCAGGGCAACATATTTACCGTCTTGATCGGTAAAGATAGAACGGCGCAGGTTAAAGTCAGATTGCGACTTGTCAAAGAAAGAGTAGTTGCCCAGGCTGTTGGCATGCCAGACTTCAACTTTTGCACCTTCAATGATGTTGCCGTCAGTATCGGTCACTGTGCCTTCAATAATCAGGGTTGGAATTTTGCCCTCTTCAGAACCGTCATCCATACGCGCAAAACCAACTGACTCAGGAGCACCTGCAACATACAGCGGGCCTTCGATGGTACGTGGTGTACCGCCAGTAATGCCTGCTTTGGCATCTGCTTCATCCGCGCGTAAATCTAAATAATGCTCCAGACCCAGACCTGCAGCCAGTAATCCTAATTCATTGGCTTGACCTGCATCAGTAAAGTATTCCAGACCTTTCCAGAGTTCAGTCTGAGAAATATCAAGATCTTCAATAGCCTGGAAAAGATCACCTAATAAACGTACAACAACTTGTTGTACACGCTCATCAACTGGTCCTGTCGCTGTATCGACATTCATTTTTTTAACCAGTGCATCAATTTGTTGGCGGTTCATACTATTGCTCCTAAAGTATGTCTTTCATATTTTAGTGGCGCATGTTTTAGCATTCGTTTGGCTGGCTAAATCTTGCTGGCCACAAGTCCTTTTGGATTACCCTCAGGTGTAAGGGGGGAAGAAAACTCTTTCATTTCCATTCCCGAATTTATTCATTACTTGTCATCATCCCGAATCGATGATGGATGGCGGTTCAATGCCATAACTTTGATGTTCATATACGGGTAGAGCGGCAAGCCTTGTAGCAGGTTGTGCAACTCTTCATTGCTTTCAACATCAAAAATACTGATGTTTGAATACTGCCCGGTGATGCGCCAGATATGACGCCACTTACCTTGACGTTGCAGATCCTGTGAATAGGCTTTTTCGACAGCCTTAATTTCATTGGCCTGTTCAACTGGCATATCTTTTGGAATATTGACGTCCATTCGTACTTGGAAAAGCATGGGTTTCTCCTGGAATTATTGACGACGCAAGTTGTCAATTTTGTTTTCATCCAACTCAATACCCAGACCTGATCCTTTCGGAATCTCAAGTTCAAAGTTTTGATACTGGAGTGGGGTTTTTAAAATATCTTCAGTCAGTAGCAGGGGGCCAAACAGTTCGGTGCCATAAGCGAGACTTTCAAAAGTCGAGAAGGCATGGGCAGAGGCGATCGTGCCCACCGGGCCTTCCAGCATGGTGCCGCCATACAGGTCGATACCAGCCAACTGTGCCACTTTTGCAACTTCACAGCCTTCAATCAGGCCACCGGACTGCGCTACTTTGACTGCAAAAACTGATGAGCCATGCTGGCGTGCAATCTGATAGGCAGACTGTGGCCCCATCAAGGATTCATCTGCCATGATGGCGATATCAAAACGCTGGGTCAGACGTCGCATTGCATCCAGATTGTCAATGGCGCACGGCTGTTCAATCAGGTCAATGCCGCCGTCCTGGAGTAACTGAATGCCTTTAATCGCGTCCAGCTCTGACCAGGCACGGTTCACATCAACACGGATCGAAATGTCTTTGCCCAATGCCTGCTTAATCGCAAGCACGTGTTCAACATCCTGTTCCACTGGACGAGAACCAATTTTCAGTTTGAAAATATTGTGGCGTTTGGCCGCAATCATTTTCTGGGCTTCAGCAATGTCTTTCTCGGTATTGCCAGATGCCAGTACCCACAGCACTGGTACGCTGTCACGTAAACGTCCACCTAGAATTTCACTCAGTGGTTGGCTCAAACGTTGTGCCTGAATATCCAGCAGTGCGGTTTGAATGGCACATTTGGCAAAGCGGTTACCATTAATATTCTTTTTGATGGCTTGTAATGTCTGTGCAACATTCAAACCTGATAATGTTTTCAGAAGCGGTACAAAGTAAGTCTCAATATTCACTTTGACACTTTCTGGGCTTTCTTCACCGTAGCCTAAACCGCCAATGGTGGTGGCTTCGCCCCAACCCACGTAACCGTCTTCGGTGGTGATTTTGACCAGGACCAGTGTCTGGGTTTGCATGGTTGCGACAGCCATCTTGTGAGGACGGATCGTCGGTATTTGAACCAGCAAGGTTTCAACTGACTTATACATAATTACGCTTCACATTCTTGCTTTAATGTTTTGACTTGATATACCTTAAAAGAATAATTTTGATTGGTCTAAGATCGATTTAGCATTTTTTTATACTTTAAAGGTATGCATAAATATGGAACTCAGGCATTTGCGTTACTTCGTCGCAGTCGTCGAAGAACAAAGTTTTACCAAGGCGGCAGAAAAACTGTTTATTGCTCAACCACCTTTAAGCAGACAGATACAAAATCTGGAACAGGAACTCGATATTCAGCTTTTTGAAAGAGGTAGCCGACCGCTTAAGACCACAGAAGCAGGTCAATTCTTCTACCAGCATGCGGTTAAACTTTTGTCTAATGCGGAAGAAATCAAATCGATGACCAAGCGGATTGGCATCGCGGATCGTACCATTAGCATTGGTTTTGTCGGCTCTTTATTATTCGGTTTACTATCGCGTATTGTGTTTCTATTTAAACAGCAACATCCCCAGCTCAAAATCGAGATGGTTGAAATGAATACTTCAGAGCAGATTCAGGCACTTAAAGAAGGGCGGATTGATGTCGGTTTTGGACGTTTGAGAATTTCAGATCCGGCAGTGAAACGGGTGTTGCTGCGTGAAGAACGGCTGATGGTCGCAGCACATTCTAGTCATTTTTTTTCGCAACGAGATGGCGTGAACTTGGCGGAACTGGTGGATCAGCCACTTTTTTTATACCCGAATAATGGTAAAGCGAATTTTTCTACCCAGGTGCGCGGTATATTTTCCGAGTATGGACTGGAACCAAAAAATATCCGTGCAGTCAGTGAATTGCAACTGGCACTTGGCTTTGTGGCTGCCGGAGAGGGCGTCTGTATTGTGCCGGAAAGTGCCCAGAATATTCGTCTGGCACATTTAAACTTTATCCCTTTATTAGATGAATTTGCGGTCAGTCCGGTCTTTATGGCGATTCGTAACATGGATGAAAGTGAATATATTCGTTATCTGTTTGATGCGGTCTATCAGGTCTATGATCTTGAAGCGATTAAATATGATCGTGCGGTGTTTTAAACAAGATTAAAAACTTTTTAGATGTTATATAAAATAGGTGAAATTATTATTTAATGGCTGAATTAAAGTCGTTTTATTTGGACGAATATCATTAAGGCATAGTAAATAAAGCCTTTTCTTTAAGGCAGACTTTATAGGTATAGAAGCATGCCTATTCAGTTTTGGACATTTATGCACATCTTCTGCATTGTGAATCTCATAAATTGAACTTCACAATTAGGAGGTGGAGATGTCTACAAATAAAGTGAATATAAATACGCTGATTGATGAAGCAAAGTTCACGCCATTTCATTGGGGCGTCCTGATCTGGTGTTTGCTGATCATTATTTTTGACGGTTATGACCTGGTAATTTACGGCGTGGCTTTACCGCTACTGATGCAGGAATGGGCACTCAGTGCAGTACAGGCAGGCATGTTAGCCAGCACCGCCTTGTTCGGTATGATGTTTGGAGCGATGAGTTTCGGCACTTTGTCCGATAAACTGGGACGTAAAAAAACCATCATGATCTGTGTCGCGATCTTTAGTGGTTTTACGTTTATCGGTGCCTTTGCAACATCACCTGTCGAATTCGGGATTTTACGCTTTCTTGCCGGACTCGGAATTGGTGGCGTGATGCCAAACGTCGTTGCCCTGATGACGGAATACGCACCGAAGCGGATTCGCAGCACGCTGGTTGCCTTGATGTTTAGTGGTTATGCGATCGGTGGCATGACATCTGCCTTGCTTGGCGCATGGCTGGTGCCACAGTTTGGCTGGAAAATCATGTTCTTGCTTGCGGGTACTCCTTTACTGTTCCTGCCAATACTCTGGAAATATTTACCAGAATCGCTGATGTATCTGACCAATAAGCAGCAAACGGGTGAAGCGCAAAATATTATCCAGAAAATCTCGCCAACCCAGGTAATTGGATCTGACACCCAGTTCGTCCTGAATGAAGTACAAAAAGGCGATGAAGCACCTTTAAAAGCATTATTCCAGCAAGGCCGCATATTTAGTACCTTTATGTTCTGGCTGGCATTTTTCATGTGTCTATTAATGGTCTACGCACTGGGTAGCTGGTTACCAAAACTGATGATCCAAGCCGGATATTCACTGGGTGCCAGCATGATCTTCCTGTTTGCCCTGAATATTGGCGGCATGATCGGGGCTGTTGGTGGGGGGTATCTGGCAGACCGTTTCCATATTAAAAAAGTGCTGACGATCATGTTCCTTTGCGGAGCAGCTTCTTTAATCCTGCTCGGTTATAACAGTCCGCAATTCGTGCTTTATAGCTTGATTGCTGTGGCCGGTGCAGCAACCATTGGTTCTCAAATCCTGCTCTACACCTTCGTGGCGCAATATTATCCATCAATGGTGCGTTCCACTGGCATGGGTTGGGCTTCCGGAATTGGACGTATCGGTGCGATCGTTGGACCGGTATTGACGGGTGCTTTATTGACCATGAATTTACCGCATCAAATGAACTTCTTTGCAATTGCGATTCCCGGTTTGATTGCTGCGCTGGCAATTTTCCTGGTGAACTTAAAAATGTCTGTAGAAGGTCAAGCCCTTGCTACACCTGAGATTCATACTGATTCTCTCGCTGAAAAAGCAAGTTAATGGATTAAATATCAATTAATAAAGAAAACACTTCTAATGATAGAGATCGCCATCGTAAGTGGTGGTGATCTATTGCTAGAATCGAGCTGCATAATAAAAAAGCGAGTTTAGGATGAACACGAAACAATTATTTAATAATCAAACAATCACATTAAAACGCACGGTTCTGATGAGCATGATGGCAATGAGTTTAGGGGGCCTTAGCTTGTCTACCCAGGCACAAACTCCAGCTCAGTCCAATCAGCAGGAAATTGAGCAGTTGCGTCAGGAGGTTCAAGCTCTACGTGCCTTGATTGAGCAGCAGCAAACTCAGAGAGCTGCTGTGACTGCACCTGTAGCGGCAACGCCGGCACCTGCAAATACAGCAGTAGCGCCTGCGAGCAAACCTGTGATGAAAATTGCCAGTGGGGCCGAGTTTAATTTATACGGTAATATCCGTGCTGATGCCTCTTATCAGGCTGAGGGCGGTGCAGCTACACGTATGTATAACCAGATTAATGCGGTACCTCTTGAAGGCACAGGTGAACGCAGTGATGAATTTAAGTCCACGCTTTCAGCCACCCGTTTAGGGATGGATTTTAAAGCGCCCGTGGGTGCTGGGGATAAAGCCTTAAGTGGTAAAGTTGAGGTCGATTTCCTGGGGGGGGCTAGTTTTGATAACCTGCGTATCCGCCATGCCTATATCAGCTATGCTGACTGGTTAATTGGTCAAACCTGGTCAAACTTTGCGACCCCAGACTATATACCTGAGACGGTAGATGCACTGGTTTATGCCGGTGGTTCAATTAAACGGACGCCTCAGATTCGTCATACCAGTACTTTGAGTCCAGCGACCAATCTGGTGCTTGCAGTAGAAGATCCGAAAGATGCGACCATTACGGGAATCAAACAGCGTTTACCTGCTTTAACTGCACGCTTAAACCACAAATTTGCGGATAATCTTTCTGTTAGCGCGCGTGCGATGGGGAATGAAAAACGCGTGAATGAAGATGAAAAAACTGCATGGGGGGTGGGCTTAGGTGCCAAATACGAGTTTGTTCCAGGCACCAGCCTTAAGGCAGATTATTATCATGTCAAAGGTGATAGCAGTTTTGTCTCTTACACTAATCCTGGCGTAGTTCGAGCTCCTAATGGTGATCTTCTACAGAGTGAATTTGACTCGATTACGGTTGGTCTAACGCAGCAGTTTACTGAGAAATTACGCGGTACTTTGGGTTATGGTTATATGAATTTCGACCAAGATAATGGCTATCTTGCTGCTCTTGGTCTGAATCTAACAGCAGTGAACAAAGACCTTTGGCAGGCTTGGGCTAATGTGTTCTATAACCCTACAAAACCGCTGAGTTTTGGCCTTGAATATGTCTATGGCGAACGTGAAGCATTGGGTGCTGCACCAAATGGCAGTACAAAAGGTGAAGATAACCGAGTGAATGCCGTTGCAATTTACAGTTTCTAAGCTCTAGCGATTTACATAAGAAACCTAAAGCGTGGATGAATTAATCCACGCTTTTTGCATGATTCAGGATCACCTCTGCCAGCACATTGACAGCGTTTTCTATCTCAAAGGTCCAGTCAAATGAACAGTTCAGGCGAATATAATTCTGGCTGGTATGTTCCGGTTTAAACAGTAAAGCAGGAGCAATGGCAATATTGTGCTGAATCAGCTGTTCATATAAAACCTGTCCATCCAGCTGTTCGGGCAATTTGATCCAGAGAAAATAGCCACTGGAATAATAATAAATTTCACAGACTGAATCTAAACGCGCTTTGAGTTCCTGATAAAACTTCTGTTTATACTTTTCCAGCTGCTGTCTTAAATGGCGCAAATGCTTTTCATAATGATGATGGGACAGAAAATCGACCAGTGCATTTTGTAATAGCGGACTAACAGTCAAAGTACTCATGAGCTGTAAATGCTGGATTGCATCGGAAAATGGGCCAGCGAAAACCCAGCCGACCCGCGCACCCATGCCCAGAGTTTTAGAAAATGAAGAGCAGTGCAATACCCGTTGATGCTGATCAAAATATTTTACGGAAACCGGTTTATGAGCGCCGTAATTGAGTTCCTGATAGACATCATCTTCAATCAGATATACCTGATATTCATTCAACAGTTCAGCAATTCTTTGCTTGATCTCTGAATTTACCGTAAAGCCAATCGGATTATGCACATTCAGCATCAGCCAGCAAACTTTGATCGGGTACTGTTTAAGTGCTTGTTCAAATGATTCCAGGTCAAAACCAAACTGCGGATGTTCAGGGATTGTGATGACTTGCAAGCCTAAACGTTCAGCCGCCTGCCAGGCACCATAAAAAATGGTTTGCTGGAGCAGGATAAAATCACCAGGTTGAGTCAAAGCCTGTAAAGACAGATTAAGGGCTTCCAATGCACCAGAAGTAATGACAATGTCATCCGAAGTGCAGTTTATGCCTTGTAACTGATAGCGGTTAGCAATCAGTTGGCGTAATTCCTGATTACCCGGTGGCATATGATTTTGATGGCTATAACTGCTTTTTCTTTTGCTATGCTGCGCCAAAATCTGCATAAACCGGCTGTTATATAACAGTTCAGCATTTGGAAAAGCTGAACCAAAAGGCGCAATATTTGGAGTTTGCAGTGACTTTAAATAATTAAATACCACAGAGTTAATTTTAACTTTGGAGTTTAAGCCAATCTGTACCGCGGGTTCTTTGCTGTTATAGGTTTGAGGTCGCTCCGCAATATAGTAGCCAGATTTATCTTTGGCATAGACCAATCCTTGCGATTCAAGCACCTGATAGGCATTAAGCACCGTCATCAGGCTATAGCCGGACAGTTCAGTTTGTTCCCGTAATGAAGGTAATTTGTCATGCGCCTTCCATGCGCCATTTTCAATCATCTGGCGAATATTTTGGGCTAGCTTTTCAGATTTGAACATAAGAAAATAAAATCTAAACTGTACTAATATAATCAGAATTATATTATGAATAAGTTATTAAAATATAACAAATCAAAAAAATAAGTGGCTAACTGTTATATTACGCAGATTCAAATACCAAGTG
>NZ_DDLD01000089.1:0-15885 GCF_002339435.1 Acinetobacter sp. UBA2581
TCTATTTCAGGACAAGACATAGAACCAGCTTAGGCAACTTGTACCGGAATGCAATTTGCAGTGTGATTCACAGTGTTATCCGGGTTGGCATAAACCAGACGTGGTTTATGAGCATTGGCTTCAGCTTCAGTGAAATCACCAAATGTTGCGATAATTACGATATCGCCAACATCAGCCTGGTGCGCAGCACCACCATTCACAGAAATAATCCCTGAATTATCTTCACCACGAATGGCATAAGTAGTAAAACGCTTACCATTGGTCACGTTCCAAACATGAATTTCTTCGTATTCACGAATGCCAGCTAGATCCATCAAAACGCCATCAATTGCACATGAACCTTCATAGTGTAATTCTGCATGTGTAACAAAAGCGCGATGAATTTTGCATTTTAATAAACGAGATAGCATGGCTAGCGTCCCCTTAGTTGACCTAAGACTTTGATCTTATGGTTGAATCAATTTCTACGACACTGGATAAGTGAGTAGGCTTGCGCATTTTGCGCCTAAATGGCCAGCAAGGCAAGCGGAATTGTCCAGCAATTTATGAATGTTTAGTTCGGTTTATAAGCATTGATTTGATTCATTGCCTGTTGTACTTCACCGTTCACCAGCATTTTGGCGCGAGCAAGTGCATGGGCAATTGCATCGTCCATTAACTCTTGTTCACTGCTTGGTGCTTTACTCAGGACATGACCAGAAACACGGTCTTTAGAACCTGGGTGACCAATACCAATGCGTAGACGATGAAAGTTCGGACCGATATGCGGCACGATATCGCGTAAACCGTTATGTCCGCCATGACCACCGCCAGTCTTCAGGCGAATAATGCCTGGATTCATATCCAGTTCATCATGGGCAATCAGGATTGATTCGGGTGCGATATTGTAAAATTTGGCGAAAGGAATAACACTTTTACCGGAAAGGTTCATGAATGTTGTAGGTAGAAGGAGACGGACGTCTTGACCTTCGATATTGCCACGACCGCTGAATCCATTGAATTTAGGGTCTTTTTTAAGGCTAATGCCATATTGATCTGCAAGGCGTTCTACAAACCAGAAGCCTGCATTATGGCGGGTTTGAGCATACTCAGAACCTGGGTTGCCCAAACCTACAATCAGTGAAATATTTGACACTAATCTACACCATTAACACTTATGCGCGTTTGAAGTCAGCGTGCATTGGAGTGTTTTTAGCTGGGTGACGTTGTAACGCTTGGATTTTAACGCTTTCAACTTTACCGTTTACATCAATTTCGATTACTTCTTCGAAGAATGAGTTGCTTTCTAAGAATTTAACAAGCTGACGAAGTTCAAGAGAAACAGCTACAGGAGCAGCTTCGCCACCATAGATGATAGCTGGAACTTTAGCAGCATGACGAAGGCGGCGGCTCGAACCTTTCCCTTGCTGTGCTACTTCACGTGCTTCTGCGTTTAATACGAAGTTTGCCATGATAGACATCCTATTTAAGTTTTAAATGAACCGGACCTGCGACCGATCCGGTGATAGAAAGCCCCGCCAAATGGCAGGGCTTTGGAAATTCAGCGCACTATTATAGATAAGAATCGAACATTGCGCTAATAGATTCTTCGTTATTGATACGACGAATTGTTTCAGCAACCATGCTTGCAACTGAAACCTGGCGAATCTTGCCAAGAGCTAAAGCTTCTTCTGAAAGAGGGATGGTGTCAGTCACAACCAGCTCATCGATCACAGAATTTTTCAGATTTTCGAGTGCTTTGCCAGACAATACTGGGTGAGTCGCGTAAGCAACCACTTTGCGGGCACCGAAAGTTTTCAACGCATCAGCAGCTTTACAAAGCGTACCAGCAGTATCCACCATGTCATCAACGATCACACAGTCACGATCTTTCACATCACCAATCAAATGCATCACTTGTGATTCATTCGCTTTTTGACGACGTTTATCGATGATCGCCAGGTCGATATCACCCATCTGTTTCGCAACAGCACGAGCACGAACTACACCACCTACGTCAGGAGAAACAACCATCAGGTTATGATGCTGTTGTTGGCGTAAGTCAGCAAGTAGGGCTGGCGTACCGTAGATGTTGTCTACAGGAATATCGAAGAAACCTTGGATCTGGTCGGCGTGAAGATCAATCATCACCACACGGTCAATACCTACAGTGGTCAGCATATCTGCAACAACTTTTGCAGTAATCGGCACACGGCTTGAACGGGGACGACGGTCTTGACGGGCATAACCGAAGTAAGGAATCACGGCAGTAATACGACCAGCACTTGCACGGCGTAACGCGTCAGCCATGACCAGGATTTCCATCAGGTTATCATTGGTCGGTGCACAAGTAGGTTGTACGATGAATACGTCTTTACCACGAACATTTTCAGTAATCTCAACAGCGATTTCGCCATCAGAGAACTGGCCTACAGAGGCAGCGCCTAGAGGAATATGTAAGTGACTTACGACTTTTTGAGCGAATTGTGGATGCGCGGTTCCACTAAAAACGACAAGATTGGGCATGAAGCACCCTTGGCGGTTGGTATGTATGGAAGTAGATGGCAGGGGTAGCTGGATTCGAACCAACGGATGCCGAGATCAAAACCCGGTGCCTTACCACTTGGCGATACCCCTAATGCGGCAGAACTTTAATATTTTTGCGGTATTGTGTCAAGGTAAATTAACAGTCTTACAGCAAATGATGTTCTGTCTTTTTTCGAGAAAATGGCAGGGGCGGCTGGATTCGAACCAACGGATGCCGAGATCAAAACCCGGTGCCTTACCACTTGGCGACGCCCCTAAATTTGATGAACTGTAAGATGGCAGGGGTAGCTGGATTCGAACCAACGGATGCCGAGATCAAAACCCGGTGCCTTACCACTTGGCGATACCCCTAATACAGTACATCTACAGGTGAATAATGGCAGGGGTAGCTGGATTCGAACCAACGGATGCCGAGATCAAAACCCGGTGCCTTACCACTTGGCGATACCCCTATTGAACCTTGAAATGATGTAATGGCGATTCTTGCAGACTGTTCACCAGGTAAGATTTACATGGTGCATTCTCAAGAATGTCGGTCACATTCATATCATCAGTTACCTCGATAAAAACACAAGCACCTGTACCTGTAAGCTTTGCAACACCGAACTGGTCGAGATATTGCATTGCCTCATCGACTTCTGGATATAGGCTTCTTGCCACTGGCTCAAAGTTATTTCCGAAATCAGATGGCTTTATCTGATAGGCGCAAAATTTAGAGCTCTTCGTGTCTCTTGTCAACGTTTTTTGTGAAAAAAGCTGTTGAGTGCTGATAAAACAGTCAGGTTTTAACACAATGAACTGTTTTTGATCTAAGTCTATGAATGTTAAGTGTTCACCAATACCTTCAGCCCAAGCATTGCGACCATGAACAAAAATGGGCACATCCGCGCCCAGTTTGACACCGAGCTCTGCCAGTTGCTCGGAATTTAAGCCACAATACCATAACTGATTCAGCACAATCAGGGTTGTTGCGGCATTGGATGAGCCACCACCAAGACCTGCACCCATAGGAATATTTTTCTCCAGTCGAATGATCAGACCAGAAGGCGCTTTGGCATAAGGCTGCAAAATCTGCGCTGCACGATAGATGAGATTCTGTTCCAGATCGACTGAGGACAAACCTTCAATCTGAATCTGCCGATCATCTGTTTGCTCAAACTCTAGCCAGTCACACAAATCTATCAATTGAAAGATACTTTGCAGCTCGTGATAACCATCCGGACGACGACCGGTGATATGGAGAAACAAATTCAGTTTTGCAGGTGAGGGAACACGAATCATCATAGGCTTGCATCAGACCAGTTAACGGTTTTGAATCACCATTGTAATACGGTTTTCACCCCCATTCTCAAGCGACTGCTTTAAAATCAAGCGGTTTGGAACAGTTGCCTGCTGGTTATAACTGAGGTCTACCGTCCAGCCTTGTTCAATAATCTGGCTGATACGCTGTGAGCTGTCTTTCTGGATCTGGGCAGATTGTGTCGCGGGACGTGCCTGTACCCAATCGACTAAATGGCTAATCGGAGCTTGCCAGCCGGTTGCACGTTGCAGTAATTCTTCTGCTGTTGCTGCCTTGATCAGGCCGGTTTTGGCACTATTCAAAGTTACCTGACCAGGAGTACCTGAAATCTGGGTTTTTCCGGCACCTAAAATACCAGTCAGTTCAATATCAAACTCTTCCTGCTGCTGAACCCAGGTAAAAAAGGCACTGCCGCTTTGCTGAGGTGTTCGTACCCCGATTTTACCTTGCAGCTGGAACTGGTTTTTAGCCTGTACCGATGGCGTGACAGGAGCTTTTTGCTGAACCATCTGCTGACAGCCACTCATGAGTAGGGCAGTAGAAGCAAGGAAACAGCAGCCTAAAGTACTTATGTTGCGCATAAAAGAATGGACTCGTTCAGGATTGTGGTGCTAACAATAGCGAATTAAGTTGGTTTAATTCTGGGTCATTTGGATGGTTTTGTTGTAATTGTTGTAACACTTGATGGAATTGTTGTAGATCGCCTTTCATATAAAGCGAACGTGCATAACGGACACCAATTTTCGCACTTGGATTTAGTTCATAGGCTTTAAGCAGCACCTGGGCAGCTGTGGCAAAGTCATTCTGCAGGTAACAGATGTAGCCATAGGTATCCAGAATAGAAGCCTGTTCTGGTGCGTATTCCAGTGCCTGTTCAGCATAGCGCCGTGCTTCATCCAGACGACGATTTTGACGAGCCAGCGTATAGGCATAAGCATTCAGATAGGTTGGACTATTCGGCTCGATTTTAAGCAGGGTTTTTAACAGCTGATCCAGTTGATCACGATCTTCATGTGGATCTAACAATAAGACTTGAGCATAGACCAGTTCCGGATCATCCGGCAGGTTTTTGCTGGCTTCTTCCAGAATCCGGATCGCTGCGTTCTTATTATTCATGCGTTTCAAAATATCCGCCTGAGCCAGATACAGGAAACTGGCATGTTGCGGATAATTGACCCGTTCCTGAGTCAGAAAGCGCAGCGCATCATGCAGTTTATCCTGCTCGGCAAAGATAGCAATGATATTGCGTCGTGAGACCGTATACAGGCTGCCATCCACCAGGCGGTAATAGGCTTTGGCAGTTTCATAATGTTGTTTGCGTTCTGCATTGACCGCCAGATAGTAATAGGCTTCATTCTGGTACTGAGCCGAATAACGGAGCTCCACCAGATATTTTTCGGCCCGTTCATATTGCTGCAGGTCAATACTGGTTAAGCCGGCAATAAACAACGCTTCTTCGTGTTGTGGTGATTTTTTCAGGATCGTTTCTAGTTTCTGTAAGGCCTTTTCAGCTTCATTCAGCTTGATCAGGTATTTGACCTCAGCCAGACGTATATCCATGTTGTTGCGATGTTTGCGACTGGCCTTCTCGTACCATTTCAGCGTTTCCTCATTGTTACCCAATGCTGCCAACAGATTGGCTTTCATTAGGATATAGCCAGTCGACTTTGGACGTTTTTTTAATGCACGGTTGATGGTATTGAGAGCCTGCTCTAACTGACCTTTTTGTGCTTCCAGACCGGCGACCAGCACCAGAATCGAAGGATTGTCTTTAGCTTTACTGGTACTTAGAGCCTGAATTAAATATTCACGGTCATCTGGCTCATCCGGGGCAATCCCGGCCAGAATTTCTTCCAGATCGGCGTTATCATCAATTTTCAGGATCTTTTCTAGCGTTTCTGCCGCCAGTTCGTACTCATGCGCTTTTAAAGCAATATGTGCCAGATAGAATAATGCCGGAACATCTTGCGGTTCTTGGACGACCCAGTGGGTAGAAATATCCAGCGCTGCATTCAGGTCTTCATGTTCGAGGGCGATATTGAGCGCGCGCTGTTTAACCGCGGTGGAATTGCTTTTAATGGCCAGCACAGTATAGTTGTGTAAAGCGTTTGGAATATCGCGATAGGCGAGTGCGAACTCGGCTATCATACTTTGTTTTATCGCATCATAATTTTGATTTGCATGGTAAACTGCTTCTGCTGCATAAAGATGAGCAGTTGAAGCCATGCTAACCACCAGCAAGAATGTGGTAGAATATTGCTTAATGGTAGGGCCGTTTATACGGCTAGTTGTTAGACGCAATTTTTCTTTATCCAAGTAATGCTTTTTATGACACCGATGTTGCACAATAGCATAAATTTAGTGAAATGATGACCTGATATGTCTTTCTTTGCATTGGGTGTCAACCATCAAACTGCCTCTGTAGAGCTGCGCGAAAAGATTGCTTTTAACCCTGAAAAGTTAAGCATTTTACTTGCCGAGCAAAGCCAGCACCCTGTACTGAATGATATGGTGGTGGTGTCTACATGTAACCGGACTGAAGTTTACGCTATGTCGGACAATGTCGACATGGTGCTGAACTGGCTCGCCCAGACCAATGGTATTGATTCCAAGCAATTGCAGAATCACGTTTATCGCTATGAGAATGCGCAAGCCGTCACTCATCTGATGCGTGTCGCCAGTGGTCTCGACTCCCTGATGCTTGGTGAACCGCAGATTCTGGGACAGGTCAAAACTGCACTTTCCCTTGCCAAAGAATCCAAGACCGTTTCGCAAAACCTGAATCGTATCTTTGAATATGCCTTTTATGCGGCCAAGCGTGTGCGCTCGGAAACAGCGGTCGGTAGTCATGCAGTATCAATGGGTTATGCAGTCGCACAATTAGCATTGCAAGTATTTAGCCGACCTGAGCAATTGACTGTGATGGTGGTAGCCGCCGGGGAAATGAACACTCTGGTGGCCAAACATCTGGCAGAAATGGGCGTCGGAAAAATCATTATCTGTAACCGCACTCGTGCTCGTGCAGAGAATTTGGCGCAGGAAATTGCGCATCGTGCAGATGTAGAAATTATTGATTTTGATCAGCTGGCAGCAAACCTGCATCGTGCAGATGTGATTTCTAGTTGTACCGGCAGTTTGCATCAAGTTATTCACTATCCGGATGTTAAAGCCGCTTTAAAGAAGCGCCGTTACCAGCAAATGCTGTTGGTCGATCTGGCTGTCCCACGTGATATTGATCCAAAAGTTGAAAAGCTGGATGGAGTTTATCTCTACGGCGTAGACGATCTGCAAAGCGTGATCGATGAAAACCTGGCGCAGCGTCGTCAGGCAGCGGTCGAAGCGGAAGTCATGGTTAATCAACTGGCGACCGAGTTGATCACTCAGCAGAAGCTGCGTAAGGCGGGTAGTACGATTCATGCTTATCGGGATTATGGGGAAAGCCTGTGTCAGGAAGAACTGGCAACTGCTATGCAACGTATTGCCAAAGGTGAAAGTGCTGAAACAGTATTGGCCGAATTTTCGCATCGTTTGACCCAAAAACTTCTGCATCCCACCTCAATCATGCTGCGTGAAGCTGCCAAAGCTGAAGATCCAAGCTATTTTGAAATGCTACAGAATAGTTTACAGGACGTGGTACAGCATCGCCGTAAGGTTAAACATTAAGATGATATTGAGTTAACTTCCCGATATTTAAAGGGCGTTTAAAATAAACGCCTTTTTTATTTCTTGGTTTTTAATCTTCGAGCAAGGTCATGGAACGTTTTTTATCAATTTCATAAATCCGCATCTTGAGATTTTTCATCTCCGCAATACTACTAAACTTTTTCGATTTTAATTTGTGTTGTAGACACTGATATTGCAGCTTGATCGAGAAGTCTGCCGCCAGTTTGTCTGCCTGCTCAGGAGAAGAGGTGTAATCGCTGACATTGGCGTGTTGCAAGATATGCTGTAACTCATGATGATGTGCAGCACAGGCACCGAGTACATAATAGGTCGACAGTTCCGGATCATCCGGCAATTCATCGAAAATCACATTAAATATATTCAGGATCTTGAATAGCAATTGATCTTCACTGACTAATGCGCGTAATGGTTCAAAATGGATATACAGATATGGATGATTCAACAGAATTGCAATGACATATTCTTCGGCATCAATTTTAGTACTGAAGCTTAGAGATGCATCATTATTAACTTTGGGTTGCCATTTGCGGCTAAAACCGAGTTTTTCCCGAAAGAACTGTTGCAGCAGATAACGGAATGAGCCAGCTTTGGGTAACAATTCGGTTAGCTGACGTAGTTCTCCCATCACCTGACTTTTACCTTCAGGCGTTGCAATATCATGATTCTGAGTGAGATGGGCAAAGACAAAGTCAGAGAGTAGCGGTGCCTGATCCAGCAGGCGGCGGAAATTTTCAATGCCTTCACGACGAATCAGGGAGTCTGGGTCATGGTCATTCGGCAAGACAAAGAATTTTAGCTCACGCCCATCATTGAGCAGGGGTAGGGCAATTTCCAGAGTACGGCGTGCCGCTTTTTGTCCAGCCGCATCACCATCAAAAGCAATGGTAATCCGGTTATTCTGCTTGAACAGAATATTTAGGTGATCAGTATTACTTGCTGTTCCCAAAGTAGCTACTGCACCATGAATGCCATATTGCTGCAAGGCAATGACATCCATATAGCCTTCTACCATTAACCAGTCTTGGGCTTTCTGCTTGCGACCTTCATACAGGCCATACAATAACTGGTTTTTATGGAAAACTTCTGAATCGGGTGAGTTGATATATTTCGGTTTGATCTCGTCATTCAGCGCACGACCACCAAAACCAACCACGCGACCTTTGCTATCACGAATCGGGAAGATGACCCGATCACGGAGCAGGTCAAAATCCCGGCCACTATCGCTAGTACGAATCAGACCTAAAAGTTTGAGACCTTCAATATCCTGCGGAAAGGCTTTTTCCAGATGTTGCCAGTCTTCCGGTGCATACCCGAGTCGCCAGTAGGCAATCGTTTCTGCGGTCAGACCACGCTGTTTAAAATACTGCTGGGCACTTGGACTATTGGGTAATTGGCGCTCATAAAACTGCGCGATATTCTCCAGCAGGTCGTATAAGTTGCCATCTGCTTGTGCTTCTGCTGCAGGCATTTGCTCAAAAGCAGCAAAAGGGTCATCTGTATAAAATTCAGCTTCAGGTGCCTGAATTTCAGCAAATGGATCAAAATAAGCAGACTGTTCAGGCGCTGGATTTGTAGATGTATCCGCAGTTTTTGCTGGTGGTGCTGCAATCGGTTTCGGTTTGGCTTCGCGTTTGTATTTTAAGCGGTTGGAATCTTTATTATCTTTAGGCAGTTCAATCCCGGTCTGGCTAGACAGGTCTTTCATCACTTCAATGAAATTACGGCTGCCAATATCCATTAAAAAACGGATGGCATTACCATTGGCCTGACAGCCAAAGCAGTGGAAATACTGCTTATCACGATACACGTGGAAAGAAGGCGATTTTTCCTGATGGAAAGGGCAACAGCCGGAATAAGTACGGCCAGTTTTTTTTAGTTTCACGTATTGACCAATCACATCGACAATATCGGTGCGATCGAGAATCTGATCAATCGTATGTTGAGGAATGGCCATGGTTTGCTAAGCTTCTCGTGCTGCGTTATTTAGGTGTTAAATCATTGAAAATTAAGAGTAGGATGATTCATCCAACGCTATAGATGAATTAATTGGTATAACCTGTTTGTACAATTTGTTCAAGCATTGCTCAGAAAATGCAAAAGGGCAAGTATGATAACTTGCCCTTCGCAAAAATGCACCTGTAACAGTTGGCTTATTCAGCAGTCGGTTCAGGTAGCTCAGTTTCATTAGTTTTAGGACGATCGAGTAGGCCAAACGTCATACGATTGGTCAGACTGCGTTTTTCTGCCTGGACTTCAGACGACTGGCTAGACGTATCGGTCACGGTTTTGGCTTCTTTACCGAAAATACCCAAAGTCGCACGGTTGAAGAAACTGCCTTCACTACGTGCTGCACGCAGGTTCACAGTACCATCAGCATTCACCAGACCTGGATAGTTCAGTTTCAGTACTTCGATATATTGCTGTGCTGTGGCTTTGTCACCTACCTTGTCATAGCCGTAAGCAACGGTTGCCAGCGCTTCTGGAATCTGTGGAGTTTGTGGATAGTGTTCAATTACCCATAAACCACGTTCAACAGCAGCCAGATATGCTTTACGCTTAATATTGAAACGGGCTGCATTCATTTCGCTTTCTGCCAGTTCCTGACCGATAAACTTCATGCGCTGTGCAGCGTCTACAGCATAGGTACTTGATGGATAGCGACGAATGAAATCGACAAAATTCTGGTAAGCCACTTTCAGGTAGCTCACATCACGGTGCGACTGTTTTAGTGAGGTATAACGCAGCAGGCCATTATAGTTCTGCTCCATATTCGCTACACCACGAACATAGTAAGCATAGTCGACATTTGGATGTTGCGGATTCAGACGGATAAAGCGTTCTGCCAGTGCGACTGCACCTTCATAATCTTTTTGTTGGAATTTGACATAGAGCAGTTCCAGTTGCGCCTGCGGTGCATACTGGCTGGTTGGATAATAGGTTTCCAGTGCTTCGAGCTGTTTTGCTGCATCAGTATATTGTTTGCGATCTAGCGCGTTCTGCGCTTTTTGGATATAAACCTGTTCGCTAGATTCTGGACCTTTGTCCACGACTTCTTTTTTTGGATTACTGCTACAGCCTACCATTGCCGATGCAATGCCTAACGTCACAGCAAGCATTGTCATTTTATAATGTGGTAGCGACATAAAAATTCCTCTGTTAATACGGGCAATGAGCTACAATTGCACTATTAAACCACTTTTGTCTGAATGAGCAAATGAGTCAAGCACAATCTTCCAATTCTAATATCCCTGATACTGATTTCAATTTACTTGAAGATTCTGAGGATGCAGATAACCATACTTCAGACGCAACTGCAACACGTTTATCGTTGCAATTTCAATTGGATGAAAGTTATATCGGGCAACGTATCGACCAGATTGCAGCCATGGTCTGGAGCGATTTTTCTCGAGAAAAGCTCAAGCAATGGATCAAAGACGGCAATTTATTAGTGAATGGTCAACCAGTTAAGCCAAAATTTAAAAGTGACGGTTTTGAAACCCTGACTTTAAACGTTGAACTGGAGGCACAAACCCGTAGTCTGCCTGAAGATATTCCACTGGATATCGTCTATGAAGATGATGACATCATTGTCATTAACAAACCAGTAGGCATGGTGGTGCATCCGGGTGCAGGTAATATGACTGGTACACTGGTCAATGCTTTGCTGCATCATTATCCGAAATCTTCTGAACTGGCGCGTGCAGGTTTAGTGCACCGGATCGATAAAGACACTAGTGGCCTATTGGTTGTCGCAAAAAATCTGGAAGCGCAGTTTGCGCTTAGTAAGCAGCTTGAGAAAAAGACCGTTTACCGTGTGTATGACCTGATTGTCTATGGCAACATCATTGCCGGCGGTACCATTGATGAACCGATTAAACGTCATCCGGTTGATCGTGTGAAAATGGCAGTCCTGCCAGGCGGTAAGGAAGCGGTGACGCACTACAATGTGAAAGAACGCTTCCAGCATTTCACCCGTATTCAGGCACGTCTGGAAACCGGTCGTACGCACCAGATTCGTGTGCACTTTAGCTACCTGGGCTATGGTCTGGTGGGTGATCAGGTCTATATGCCACGTGTGCGTATGCCAGCCGGTGCTTCGCAATTGCTAGATGACACCTTGCGTGGTTTTAAACGTCAGGCACTGCATGCAGCGACTCTAGGTCTGAAGCATCCACGCACTAAAGAAGAAATGACCTTTAATGCGCCATGGCCAGAAGACTTCGCCAATCTGGTTGAAGTGCTGCGTAGCGAAAACAAGGCCTATTAATTTTTCATTCTATTAGCAGTCATTAAAAGGGAAGCGACATGCAATTTGTACAAGGTTTGCCTCAAGGCGTTTATGTGGGTCAGACCCGTGTTCATCATGAACAGGTACAGCCTTCAGCCCAGCCAGAACTGGCCGGCTTTAACCTGGCTTTGCATGTCAAGGACGATCCGGTGCGAGTGCAGAAGCACCGCATCCAGCTGTTGAAAGACTTCCAGCCTTTTGGTGTGGACAAAATTACCTGGATGACACAGACGCATAGCACCATTTGTCATACCATCAATGAGCAGATGCCTTTCGATGCGCTGATCGGTGATGGTCTGGTCACACAGCGCAAGGCCCATGCCTTGATGATGATGACGGCAGACTGCTTGCCAGTGGTGCTGGGTAATACCGAAGGCACTGAAGTGGCCAATCTGCATGCGGGTTGGCGTGGGCTGGCAGGCGGTATCGTTGAAAATACTATTGCCGCGATGCAAACCAAGCCTACCTGGGCGTGGCTTGGTGCGGCCATCAGCCAGCCTTGTTTTGAAATTGGCGCAGAAGTAAGAGAAGCTTTCTGTTCCAAATATCCTGAACTGGACAGTGCATTTCAGGCAGGGGAACAGGCCGGAAAATACTATGCGGATCTGTATGCGATAGCGCGTTACATCTTGCAGCAGCAGGGCGTTGAGACTGTTTTAGGTGGCGATCAGTGTTCATATCGTCAGGCGAATGAATACTTTTCTTATCGCCGTGAAGCCAAAACCGGACGTATGGCAACATTCGTGTTTATAGCATGAAAATGTTAAACTTGATTGAAATTCTTGGTTTTTGATTGTTATGTCCCTATCTTCCCAATCTGTTGCGATTGTTTATCACAGTCCTTATGGACACACGGCTAAAGTGGCAAACTTCATTGCCGAAGGCGCACAAAAAACTGGTGTCCAGGTGTATATGATGAATGTGGAACAGGTGGATTGGGAGGTGCTGGACGCTGCCGATGCGATTGTATTTGGCTGTCCAACCTATATGGGTAGTCTAACCTCTGCCATGAAGTTGTTTATGGAGCAGTCTTCCAAGCGCTGGCTGGCACGTAGCTGGCAAGGCAAGCTGGCAGCAGCCTTCACCAATGGTGGTGGTTTAAGTGGGGACAAGCTGGCTGTCTTGCAGCAGATTAATCTGTTTGCGATGCAACATGGCATGTTGTGGTCAGGTCTACCGTTAATGCCGACAGGTCGTTCCACTACCGATCTGAATCGTATGTCGAGCTTTCTGGGCCTTATGACCCAATCTGACAATGCACCTGTTGAAGTAACACCACCGGAAGGGGATTTACAAACCGCGATCTGGTTTGGTGAATATATTGCCTTGACACTAGCTCGTCTGAATCTAAAAGCCTAATTCGATCTGTAAAAAAAACCTCCATTCATTGGAGGTTTTTTATTGCTGGCATTATTTATGGAAAATACGCGCTTTATCACGTTGCCAGTCACGGTCTTTTTCAGATGCACGCTTGTCGTGTAACTGTTTACCTTTTACCAACGCAATTTCCAGCTTGGCATGCGGGCCTTTCCAGTAACAGGCCAGTGGTACACAGGAATAACCTTTCTGGTTGATCGCGCCCATGAGTTTTTCAATTTCACGGCGTTTCAGCAGCAGTTTACGGGTACGCGTCGCTTCAGGGACAACATGGGTAGATGCACTCAGTAAAGGCTGAATCTGTGCGCCGAACAGGAAGGCTTCACCATTTTTAAAGGTGATATAGCTCTCCACAATACTCATACGACCGGCACGCAGGGATTTTACTTCCCAGCCTTGCAAGGAAAGTCCAGCTTCAAATTTTTCTTCAATAAAATAATCGTGACGGGCACGTTTGTTCAGAGCAATCGTTCCGCCGTTATTTTTTTTAACTACAGTTGCTTTCGCCATAATCAGACACTTCCAAAGTTACAGCTATTGTACCGTAACTTTTATTGAGTTGAAGTGTTTAAATTGATGGAGTTTCTTCACTAAAAAATGAAGATTTTGTTAAAATGGAAACTTACACAATAAACAGAGTACAAATGGATGACTAAAACTCGTGTAATTTATCCGGGAACTTTTGATCCGATCACCAATGGCCATATTGATTTGGTGACCCGCGCAGCAAAGATGTTTGATGAAGTTGTAGTTGCGATTGCCATCGGACATCACAAAAACCCGGTATTTAGTCTGGAAGAACGAGTTGAACTGGCCCAAACGTCATTAAGCCATTTGAACAATGTTGAATTTGTAGGATTTGATGGCCTGCTGGTGAACTTCTTCCGCGAGCAGAATGCGACAGCGGTGTTGCGTGGTTTACGTGCAGTGTCCGATTTTGAGTATGAATTCCAGCTGGCCAACATGAACCGTCAACTGGATTCTCATTTTGAAGCGGTATTTTTAACCCCTTCAGAGCAATATTCTTTTATTTCATCCACATTGGTGCGTGAAATTGCTCGTTTAAGAGGTGATGTGACCAAGTTTGTTCCGCCAAACGTGGTTGAAGCCTTCGAGCGTAAACTTCAACAAGGTTGGTAGAGTGTCTTTATATATCACCGATGAATGTATCAATTGTGATGTCTGTGAACCTGTCTGTCCGAATGAGGCAATTTTCATGGGTGACGTCATCTATGAAATTAACCCAAACCTGTGTACAGAATGCGTCGGACATCACGACAAACCACAGTGCCAGTTATTTTGTCCTGTGGACTGTATCCCGCTTGATCCGAACCATGCCGAGACCCGTGAGGAGCTTCAGGCCAAGTATGAAAAACTGACTGCTCAAAAAACATCAAGCAATTAGTCGCCAGATTTGGTACTATGCGGCTCGAAGTGAGCCAGACGATCGCTGCTGTGGAGATCTCCGTGATTGAAGCAGGGGAGGAAAGTCCGGGCTTCATAGGGCAAGGTGCCAGGTAACGCCTGGGCGGCGTGAGCCGACGGAAAGTGCAGCAGAGAGTAGACCGCCTTCATTATGGTTTCGAGCAATCGGAATCGGAGGTAAGGGTGAAAGGGTGCGGTAAGAGCGCACCGCATGACTGGTAACAGTTCATGGCATGGTAAACCCCACCGGAAGCAAGACCAAATAGGGATCCTTTAGGCATG
The DNA here is from genome assembly GCF_002339435.1 of Acinetobacter sp. UBA2581. Lineage (NCBI taxonomy): Bacteria > Pseudomonadati > Pseudomonadota > Gammaproteobacteria > Moraxellales > Moraxellaceae > Acinetobacter > Acinetobacter sp. UBA2581. The sequence continues at coordinate 14,883 of NZ_DDLD01000089.1, forward strand.
GCCCATGCTGGATCCGGGTAGGTCGCTTGAGCGTATGAGTGATTGTACGCCTAGAGGAATGATCGTTCTCGACAGAACCCGGCTTATCGGCTCACTTCACCAAATTTTGATCAATCAGCACAATATGGGCTTGACGTTCTAAACAGAAAAACCCATAATGCGCCCACAGTTTAAGGCTATGTAGCTCAGTTGGTTAGAGCACCGCACTCATAATGCGGGGGTCACAAGTTCAAGTCTCGTCATAGCCACCATATTCTGAAAAACCCACTCCGATTGAGTGGGTTTTTTTATGCCTGTTAAATTATTAAGCTAATAGATATACTTTTTAGATTGATAAAAGATTTATAAATTTCATATGGATAAAATTTTCTCTAAAAATATTGTTGGTAGTATTTCTATTTTATGGATCGTATTTATTTTTTGCCTATTGATCATAAAAAGAGGAACTTTAACGGGTCTTGAGCTAAATGCGATAGGGGATTTTATTGCTGGAACATTTGCACCACTTGGATTTTTTTGGCTTGTCGCAGGTTTTTACCAACAAGGCGAAGGTTTAAGGCAAAATTCTGAAGCTTTAAAAATGCAAGCGAAAGAATTAAATACTAGTAGTAAAGCATTGCTAGCTCAAGTAAAGGAAATGCAAGCTTCTGTAGAGCAACAAACACGTCTAGCTGCAGTATATGAAGAAGAGTTGAAACAAAAGCATTTTGAGGTTCAACCATATTTTGAATATGATTTTAATATGTCTAACAACTATGAAGTTGATGAACCTATTTATGATGAAAATGATAATATTATCGATACTTACATAGATAAAAGAATAGAGTTTCAATTAAAAATTACTAATTTGGGAGAACTTGCTAGGAATTTGATAGTTAGATCACGAAAAGGACAACCCGATATTCAAAAAAGACTTTATAAGTTTGAAAACTCACAGACATGCAATATTACTTTTGAAATTGATGGTCAGTGCGCATATGAGTTGGCGAATTCAAACATGAGG
>NZ_DDLD01000088.1:0-15969 GCF_002339435.1 Acinetobacter sp. UBA2581
TATGAAATTAGAGTATTACAACCTAGATCACAGGCAAGAAAAGATAAAAAACCTCAATACTGGATGAGTATTGACATTAAATAAAGACTTGCTAAATTCGTTTAAGCTTTTATACAAGGGTTCAAAAACTATTGCCAGTTAAACTGGGGCGCGATTTTTACTTATATGTGTTTATGTTAGTAAAATGATGTAGATCACTTGTTCAATCCCCCGAGGAATAATTTAATCTTACTGTGCGTTAGTCACTTTTCTTTCAAAAGTTGATTATATCTTTCAACGTAACCGTCGTGATATTCAAGCCCTTTTGATAGGAATTTGCAGTGAAAGAATAGGCGAAACTTGTCTTAAATAATGGTAATTCCTTATCTTTAAAATAAAGAACGCCCGATGAAATTCATTAGGCGTTTAATTTAAATAAGTGTCAGCTTATTTTATAACTAGATGTACTTGTCAATGACGATTCTTTTTCTCAATTGCCTTAAAAAACAATCTTGCTATTTTTGACTTTTCACACCATTTTGTTCAATTTGTACTGCGGCTTGCCAGCTAGGTAGTTGGCTTAAACCTGCTACATAACGTTGGATATGCGGATAATTTTCACCTTGTCCCATATGATAAACTAAAGCATGTAGTCCAAAGCCCATCATAAAGTCAGCACCGGTTAAACGGTCTGCCACTAGAAATTCTTTATCTTTTAAATATTCATTTAAATAGCTAAATACTTTATCAAACTCAACTTGAGTATAATTTTCTAGAAATACCAACTTCGTACCCTGCTTGGTTTCTAGCGCATTAAACGTTTTTAACAAAAATGGCAGCATGGCAGAGCTTTCTGAGAAATGAATCCACTGTAGATAATCGACATAGGTAGGTTCATCCATATCTGGTGCTAAATGCGGCGCAAGTTTCTGAATTAATAACTCAACGATTGCGCCTGACTCTGCAATAACTTTGCCATCCCATTCCAATACTGGAGATTTCCCTAAAGGATGGATGGTTTTTAAAGATTCAGGGGCCAAATGCGTGCTTGAGTCACGATAATAGCGTTTCAGCTCATAGGGCTGCTTGATTTCTTCAAGTAACCACAAAATGCGAAAAGAACGTGATTGATCTAAATGATGTAGTGTAATCATGATAATTCCTATTTTTTTAAATTTTTACAACCACTTTGCCAAAGTTTTCGCCTTTCAACATACCATTGAAAGCATTGATCGTGTTATCTAAACCTTGCACTATATGCTCTTTATATTTGATTTTTCCGTCTTTCAACCATTCAGACATTTGCTGATAGAATTCCGGATACTGACTGCCATAATCATCAAAAATAATAAAGCCTTGCATGCGAATACGCTTTCTTAAAAGGGTGGAAATAAAGCCCGGTAAACGGTCTAGCCCTTGTGCTTGCTCGGTAGAGTTATATTGGGAAACCACACCACACACCGGTACACGTGCCGCAGAGTTAAGCAATGGCCATACCGCATCAAACACTTTACCCCCTACATTCTCATAATAAATATCAATACCGTTGGGAACTGCTTGTTGTAATTGTTCTGCAAAATTTTCATCATGATGATTGATACAAGCATCGAAGCCGAGCTCTTCTACTGCATAACGACATTTTTCAGACCCACCTGCGATGCCAACCACGCGACAACCTTTAATTTTGCCAATCTGTCCAACCGTAGCACCAACAGGTCCCGTTGCAGCTGCAACGACTAAAGTTTCACCGGCTTTAGGCTGACCAATGTCCAACAGCCCCATATAAGCAGTAAATCCTGGCATTCCCAAAATACCCAGTGCCCAAGATGGATGTTCAGGTTGCATACCTAAGCTTTGACATGCAGTCCCATTAGAAATTGCGTAGCCCTGCCAGCCATTTCCTGAAAGAACCCACTCGCCTTCTTTGAATTTTGGGTTTTTAGAGGCTACCACTTGACTGACTGTTCCACCGACCATCACTTCGCCAATTTCAACCGGTGCTGCATATGAAGGAGCATCACTCATGCGACCACGCATATAAGGATCGAGTGACAAGTAAATGGTCTTTAACAACATTTCGCCTTGTTTAAGTTCATTGAGCTCAACTTGCTCAATACGAAAATCGCTGTGTTTTGGCTCACCGACTGGCCGTTGAGCTAAAACGATACGTTGATTAATAACTGTTTTCACACATATAACTCCATGTTTTATTTAGAAGTATTTCTATTCACAATCAAAAATTATGATTAAAATTTCTTTACATCCATTGTAGATGAGTTATAATAAAAAACAATACGACCGGTCTATTTTTTTACAATAGAGTAAATAATTAATATGAAGCCTAATCCTATTAAAAAGTCTGAAGCGAAGCGCTTACACATTCTTAATACCAGTTCAGACCTGATTTTGCATAAAGGTTTTACTGGTGTAGGATTACAGGAAATTTTACAGAGCTGTGAGATCCCTAAAGGCTCGTTTTATCATTATTTCCAATCCAAGGAAGCTTTCGGATGTGAATTGGTACAACATTATGTGGATAATTACCAAGTCCGTTTAAATGATGTATGGCGTAGCGATAAATCCCCTTATCAAAAGCTGATTGAGTATTTTAATTTATGGATAGAAGATCCTGAAACAAAGTGTGGTTGGGCGGATAGCTGTTTAATTGTGAAACTTGCCGCAGAAGTTGCCGATCTATCTGAAGATATGCGCTCCATTATGTCCGCTGGCGTCGATGATGTAATCCAACGGATTGCTGCTTTAATTGATTTGGGAAAACAGGATCAGTCTATCCAAGCAGATACTGAGGCCTGGACGTTGGCACAAGTACTTTACCAAATGTGGTTAGGTGCAGCATTACTGAGTAAGTTGCAAAAAGATAAAACGCCATTACATCAAGCTCTGAGAGCAACTAAATTTCTATTAAAAAGTGAAGATTCATAAAAATTAAATTAAATATCAATTACATAATTAATGGTTTATGATAGCAACCCAATGATTACTTATTCATGTATTGCTATTAGATCGATTTACAATCAATGAGTATAGCGCGCAATGAATTCTCCTTCTAAAGCCCTCATGACTCGTATTTTAGTCGGATATTTAGGCTTATATCCCACACTCTTACTGGTACTCACTTTATTAAAGCCAATTACTCAGCATCAAAGTTTCCCGATGATGGTGTTGATTGAAGTCATAGTATTAGTGCCAGTAACGCAACTGATTTCTTTCCCACTGGCAGGTTGGCTCATTACACAGCTAAAAAATTTTAAGAATTTGTTTTAACAAGAAATTGTGCTGGCAACAGCAATCCTAAGCCCTTATATTGCCAACCACAAAGGTTGGCAAAATAACTCACTTAGTCGAGATTAATCTGCGTAAGCTGGATAATCAATATAGCCTTTTTCCGTCCCACCATACATAGTGCTTGCATCTACTGCATTCAATGGCCAGCCATTAGCGATGCGATCGGGTAAATCTGGATTCGCAATAAATGGGCGTCCAAATGCAATTAAATCGGCCAGTCCTGCCTCTAAAATTCGAGTCCCTCTTTCTGCCGTATATCGACCTGCATAAATAATCCGACCACTGAAAGTGTCTCTGACATCTCTACGAAAATCATGAGGAAGTTCTGGTGCATTATCCCAATCAGCTTCTGCAATCGATAAATAGGCAATCCCAACTTCTTCAAGTATTTTTACGGCTTCAATATAAGTCACATGTGGATCATCTTCAACCAACCCTATGTAAACACGATCTTCCTCTGTACTTTCAAATAGCGGGGCAAAACGCACTCCTAAACGATCTGCACCAACCACCTCAGCAACTGCCTCTACTACTTCACGTAAAAAACGCAAACGATTGTTTAGTGATCCACCATATTCATCTTCACGGTGGTTACTATGTGCAGAGATAAATTGATTCACCAAATAACCATTTGCACAATGAATTTCAACCCCATCAAAACCAGCAGCCAAGGCATTGCGTGCTGCTTGAGCATAGAGTTGCACTAATTCTTTAACTTCTGCATTGCTTAAAGCACGTGGCATTGAAGGATCAGCCAAGGTCCCAGCATTAGGCCCGGTCTCAATAAAGACTTTAACATTACTATCAGCCCTGATAGCAGAGGGTGCGACCGGTGATGCATGATCGGGTTGCAAAGATGTATGTGAAACACGCCCAACATGTCAAAGCTGTGCAAAAATAATGCCTCCTTTAGCATGCACTGCTTCCGTCACTTTACGCCATCCAGCAATCTGTTCAGGGCTGTAAATACCGGGAGTCCAAGCATAGCCTTGACCACGTGGCTCGATTTGCGTACCTTCGGTGACCATAGATCCTGCCCCGGCACGCTGTTGATAATAGGTTGCCATTAATTCATTTGGAATATTACCTGGCTGAGTACTGCGCGACCGCGTTAATGGTGGCAATACAATACGGTTTTGCAAAACATAAGGGCCTAAGCTTAAATTTTGAAAAAGTTTGCTGGTCTTCATTTCATTGTATCCAAGTAATCATGACTAAATTGATCTAAACTAAAAAAATACCCTTCCTTCCTGTATATAGAAAAATAAAGGAAGAAAAGCTATTCACTCAGGCCCTTCACCATTAAATGAGGGTTATTTTGCTTATTGCGCCAGTTGCTCAGAGTCAGAAGTTTTATTCACTGCTAAGCACCACAACACACACTAGCTACTCTTTATTTCAACAATTGAAGTAATGCTGTAGCGGTTGCAGCAGAAGAGGCTGGATTTTGTCCAGTAACCAGCAAGCCATCTACTTGAACATATACTTGCCAATCATCCACTTTAGAATAATGACCACCGTTTTGTTTAAGCATGTCTTCGACTAAAAATGGTACAATTTCAGTCAAACCTACAGCGGCCTCCTCAGTATTGGTGAAACCAGTCACTAATTTACCGCTAACTAAAGGCGCTCCATTACTCGCTTTCACATGACGAAGAACACCCGGGGCATGACACACTGCTGCAACAGGTTTGCCAGACTGAATCGCCTGTTCAATCAGAGAAATTGAAATCGGATCTTCTGCTAAATCCCACAATGGGCCATGCCCGCCTGGATAAAACACTGCATCATAATCAGCTACAGAAATTTCGCTAAGTTTATGCGTCTGTGCCAATGCTTGCATTGCAGTTGGATCTGCTTCAAAACGATGAGTGGTTTCAGTTTGAGCATCGGCTAAATTACTTTTCGGATCTAGTGGTGGCTGCCCACCTTGAGGCGACGCCAGCGTAACTTCAGCACCAGAGTCAATAAAGGTGTAATACGGTGCAGCAAGTTCCTCTAGCCAGAAACCTGTTTTCTTACCAGTATTGCCAAGTTGATCATGTGAGGTTAAAACGATTAAAATTTTCATGTTATTTCTCCAATAATTTTCATGATTGAGGAGCATTGTTACAGGGTCAGAGCATGCCAGATACGCGCATTTAGCTTAGATACTCATCTCGAGAATTTGGCGACTGATCTCTAATGAAACATTTTTATGTTCGCCTAGCTGTGTAAGATTATGTGATTTAAGTTGCGTAATGATGATCTCAATATCTGTCTCCCCCAGTCCATAATCGTTAAGACGAGTCGGCAATCCAAGTTGCTCAAAGAAGGCTCGAGTACGAGCAATAGCAGTATGCATACGTTGTTCTTCATCACCTTCGACAATCTGCCAGACACGAGCTGCATACTGTAGTAATTTTTCTCGCTTCTCTTGACGACGTACATGTAGATTGGCCGGCAACACAATGGCCAAGGTACGAGCATGATCAATACCATATAAAGCCGTGAGCTCATGTCCAATCAAATGGGTTGACCAATCTTGTGGTACCCCAGCTCCAATTAGCCCATTCAGTGCCATGCTAGCAGCCCACATCAAATTCGCACGCGTGTCATAATCTGCTGAATCTTCCAAGATTTTCGGTCCAATCTCAATCAGAGTTTGCAATAGACCTTCGGCAAAACGATCTTGTACTTGTGCATTCACAGGGTAAGTTAAGTACTGTTCCATGACATGAATAAATGCATCGACCACGCCATTAGCCAACTGGCGCGTCGGCAAGCTAAAAGTTTTATTCGGATCGAGTACGGAAAATTGTGGAAAAACATAGGGACTGCTAAATGACAATTTGGCTTGGGTCGATTTTCTGGTGACTACCCCACCGCTATTCATTTCTGAACCAGTTGCCGGAAGGGTGAGTACACTCGCAAAAGGCAAAGCTTGAGTAATTTTAGTACCATGGGTTTCTAAAATCTCCCATGTATCCCCTGTATAATTGACTGCTGCTGCAATAAATTTAGTACCATCAATTACCGATCCACCACCGACAGCCATCAAGAAATCTATCTTTTGTTCTCGAATCAGCTCTACAGCTTTCATGAGGGTTTCATAACTCGGATTCGGCTCAATTCCGCCAAATTCATGAATTTCTCTTGCACCTAATGCTTCACGTACCTCAGCTAAAGTACCATTCTTACGTGCACTTTCACCACCAAACAACATTAATACTTTTGCTTCTGTAGGCACATAGTCATTGATTTTAGCTATTGTATCGACACCAAAAATAATACGGGTCGGATTATAAAAGTTAAAATTCAGCATATTTTTATCCTAGGATGATCAGTTAATTGATTTGAAAAACCACCGTTATTCATCAAATAAACTTTAAAAAATTGGACAACACTGCGGCTTTTGCCTACACCATGTGGTGACTATACATAAAAATAGACCAGTCGTCTATTTTTATAAAAATTATTTCAGCTTGCAACTTTAGTGATGGTTAAAAAATCCAGGCTTGTTCTATACCGCTTTTATTATTGATGTATTTTCACGAGCGATTGTTGGATGAAAGGTATCAACACGTATGAATACTGACATGGTCATGAACGCATTGGCTAAAACAGAGGTGATTGAATATTTAAAAGCAGATTGGCACGGTTTAACAGATGTACAAATGCGACAGTAAATTAGATATATTGGTTCAATATAAAGCATGTACATGGGTGCATTCGTTTATTTACCCTGTTTTGATATTGACCCATGTAAATGATGAAATTAAGCCATCAAATAAAGTAGCCCAACTTGAATAAAAAGCCTCCGACAAACCTCACAGGGTTAGAGTGCTGCCTTTCATTCAAAATTTCAGGCAGCACACTCATACATTTAAGCGTCGGTTTAAGCTGGTAGTTTACTCGCCAAAACATCTACTTTTTCAATAGACGGTGGCTCTGAAAATAGCTCATCGGCCTGAGCCATCAAAGCAGCTGCAACCTTGCCAGATAAATGTGCTTCGCGACCCGCCTCATCAGGAAATGCATCAAAAATACCAAATGTTGTAGGTCCAAGACGTAGGCCAAACCACGCAACTGTCGCAGGTTCTTCCATTACAATAGGTAAACCGGCTTTAAGGAAAGCTTCCACTTCGTCTTCTTTACCCGGTTTAGCTTCAAGGCGGACATATAAAGCTGTTTTAAGCATGACTAAAACTCCACAATTGATTAGAATTAAAACGATTCTGACATTGCTAATGGATGCATGTCAGAAAGTTTTGTTGTATAAAAGTTAAAAAAAATCCCATAGCTGAGCCAAAATCTGATTTTTTTATTTCGGCATAATGCTATGAATTTATTCAAGTTAATATCATTAACATTTGAATCAAAAAATTAAGATATGAGATGATTAAATTTAATCTTAGTTATATAAGGATCAATTGATTCGTCCTTAGCTTTATAAGCTGACCTCTTCATCTGGAAATTATATTGCTCAAGAGACATTCAAGAACAACATGTACATCCTCATATCTATGAAAGTTATTTAGCTAGGAATTTGCTGTGAAACTCTAGATGTTTCTCTATAAAGCTCGCAATGAAGTAATAGCTATGGTCATACCCTTCCCTTAGGTTAAGTGTAAGAGGATATTCTTGTTCCAAACAAATATCACTAAGAAGCTTAGGCCTTAACTGTTCTTCAAGAAAATCATCAGCTGTTCCCTGATCCACTAAAATAGGTAAATGAACTTCAGCGTTTTTGATTAATTCAATCGCATCATAGCTTTTCCATAAAGTTTCGGTTTCACCTAGGTAGTGTGTGAAAGCCTTTTTCCCCCAAGGTACTTGGCTAGGTGCAACAATTGGTGCAAAAGTAGAAATACTTTTATACAGCTCAGGATTTTTTAACCCAATTACTAATGCACCATGACCACCCATGCTATGCCCCATAATGCTTTGGACTTGATTGGTCGGAAAATTCAGGTCAATCAGATTTCTGAGCTCTTCCACAATATAATCATACATTTTGAAATGCTGTGACCAGGGTGCTTGTGTTGCATTCACATAGAATCCTGCGCCTTGGCCTAAATCATAATCTGCATGATCTGGTACATCCTCTCCACGTGGGCTGGTATCTGGTGCAACAATAATGACTTTATGTTCAGCCGCATACTTTTGTGCTCCGGCTTTAGTAATAAAGTTCTGTTCGTTGCAAGTCAGTCCTGATAACCAATATAAAACTGGCAACCGCTCATCTTTATCATGAGGTGGCAGATATATTGAGAATTTCATTGAACAGTTTAATGCTATTGACTGATGGCGATACACTTCTTGCGATCCACCAAAAGAAGCATGTTTCTCAATTATTTCCATAATCAATTACCTATGTTGAGCAAGACTTCATGAGAAATCGAGTAAACAAAGAGTCTGACATTCTCCACAGAGAATAGTGATAAAGATTTAAAATGTAGGCAGGTTTATTGAACCTATACACGATGCCTGCACAGTTAGATCTGTTTTACAGATAATGTGCCGTTTTAGAGGATTCCATGCATGTCATTCATGATGCACATGCATGGAATCGTATAAGGTCTGACGGAATTATTCGTAATGAATTACAGTACGAATTGACTTACCTTCATGCATTAGATCAAAGGCTTCATTGATCTGATCCAAGCCCATCGTATGTGTCACAAATGGTTCTAATTGAATTTTACCTTTCATGGCATCTTCAACCATTCCTGGAAGTTGCGTGCGACCTTTTACGCCACCAAAAGCAGAACCTAACCATTTACGACCAGTAACTAGTTGGAATGGACGGGTAGAGATTTCTTGACCTGCGCCAGCTACACCAATAATTACGGATTGTCCCCAGCCACGGTGTGCACTTTCAAGGGCTGCACGCATTACATTCACGTTACCAATACATTCAAATGAATGATCTACACCCCAGCCAGTCATTTCGACAATTACTTGCTGGATCGGTTTATCGTAGTCTTTAGGGTTCAAGAAGTCCGTTGCACCAAACTCTTTTGCCAGCGCAAATTTATCTGGATTCATGTCAACCACAATAATACGTCCTGCTTTAGCTTGACGTGCGGCTTGTACGACTGCTAGACCGATACCACCTAAACCAAAGACCGCAACACTATCACCTTCTTGTACTTTAGCGGTGTTGTGTACTGCACCGATACCCGTTGTGACACCACAACCTAGTAAGCAGACATGTTCGTGATTGGCTTCAGGATTGATTTTAGCCAATGATACTTCTGCCACTACTGTGTATTCACTGAACGTTGAGCAGCCCATATAGTGGTAAATCGGTTGACCATTATAGGAAAAACGAGTTGTGCCATCTGGCATTACGCCTCTACCTTGAGTTTCGCGAACGGAAATACACAAGTTCGATTTTCCAGATTTACAGAATACGCACTCGCCACATTCAGCGGTGTAAAGTGGAATTACATGATCACCTGGTTTGACGCTAGTCACGCCTTCACCAACCTCAACTACGACACCAGCACCTTCATGCCCGAGAATAGCCGGAAAAACACCTTCAGGATCATCGCCAGATAAAGTAAATGCGTCTGTATGACACACACCGGTATGGGAGATCTTGATTAATACTTCACCTTTCTTCGGTGGTGCAACATCAACCTCAACAATTTGAAGAGGTTGACCAGGACCAAACGCAACGGCAGCACGTGACTTCATGGAATAATTCCTTATACAAATCTATTTTAAATATGATTTTAGAATCTTGGCGATTTCAGCCAATTCTTCTTTTCGTTGTTGTTCTGTGGTTTCACCTGATACTAAAGTGTCTTTTAAATGAACCTCTAACATCTCATTCATTAAACCATTAATAGCACCACGCACAGAGCATATTTGTTGCAGAATTGCACCACATTCCACATTGTCTTCTAACGCTTTTTCAATCGCTTGCGTCTGACCTTTGATCTTTCTGACGCGTAGAAGAATCTTTTTTTTGTCTTCAACCTGATTAGGCATCAGACCTCCTTATTTGCTAGCATTAATACTATAGTACCCCATAGTATAAAAAAAGCAATAATTTTTATAAATCGAAAAATCAAAAAGGTCTTTAGCGAAAATTTTCTATCCCTGTTTTTAGTTTTTTTAAATTAACATCGTAGAGCTTATGCGAAGGTCACAAAAAAATGGGACTTTTAGCTGCCATTTTTTATTTTGGCTCATGTTCTTTGTAATGCTGTGACCTTTTAGAATTATGTTTCAAATTTTAGCCACTTTGTAGATATTTTGAACGTTTCAAGCCTTGAAAATACTACCGACAGTTTAGATTAAACTGCCTTTACAGACTGTACTAGAATATTTTTAGTGAGCGGATGATATTTATTATTCATTATTTAGGAATTATTAAATCCTATAAATATCATTTATTGGATTAATTTACTTTGGTACTGTGCATATCATCCCCCAGTTAAGAATAAGGAACAACTATGAATAAGATGATGAATGCTCTTATCCTAGAAAATTTTGGTGATCATGAATTTACACGTGTAGAACTCCCTATACCTCAACCAGAGGCTGGGCAAGTTCTAATACGTATTCATGCCAGTGGTGTAAACCCTATTGATTATAAAATTCGTCTTGGTGAAGCACCATATGCTATGCCAGAGCTTCCTGCCGTGTTGGGAACAGATATGGCTGGGGTTGTAATTGCTATTGGTGAAGGTGTCACTCACTTCAACGTCGGAGATGAAGTTTACGGTCTGATTGGTGGCGTTCGTAATCTTCAAGGATCTTTAGCAGAATATGTTGTAGCAGATGCTGATCTGATCGCATTAAAGCCACGGAATATCTCTATGCGCGAGGCAGCAGTACTACCATTGACGTTCCTCACCGCTTGGGAAGGTTTAGTGGATAATGCGAAGGTCCAACCAGGGCAAACTGTACTGGTTCAAGGTGGTGCTGGTGGCGTTGGTTATATGGTGGTTCAGCTTGCAAAAGCACTTGATGCAAATGTTTGGGCGACTGGTCGTACAGCTGATCAATCACTGATTTCAGAACTCGGTGCAACACCTCTCGATTACACAACAGCATCTTCCGATGACATTATTGCTGCAAGCCCTGAGGGTCAAGGTTTTAACATTGTTTACGACACTGTGGGTGGTCCAGTACTCGAAGCTTCACTTTCCATGACAACTCACTATGGCCACATTACCAGCTGTGCTGCATTTGGTAATCATAATTTAGCGAGTTCATCTCTACGGTGTGCCACAATGTCTGGCGTATTCGTCCTAATGCCGATGTTAACAGGCAATCGCCGTGCTCATCATGGTGATATCCTTAAGATCGCGACTCGTCTCGTTGAGGAAGGTAAACTGCGTCCTATTGTTGATCCTCGTAATTTTACTCTAGACCAAGCGATTGAGGCTCATGATGCTGTTCAAGATCGCTCTGCCAATATTAAGGTAGTGATTGATGTCATTTAACGCACTTCAGGCCAAGACTTGGCGCTTCAATAGTATTGGAGATACAGATGTTCTGACATTAGAAACACTTCCTGTTGCTTTACCAGCAGCAGGAGAAGTTCTAATCCATATGAAAACGATCGGACTCAACCGGGCTGATGTAATGTTTCGGCGTGGTACTTATATTCAAAAGGCAGTATTCCCTTCTCGTCTGGGATATGAGGGAGCAGGCATAGTTCTTGCGATAGGTGAAGATGTACGCCAATTTTCTCCAGGAGATGCAGTATCGATTCTTCCGACTGACAATCTAGCCAAATATGGGACATATACGGACAAGCTTCTGATTCCAGAAACTTTTTTAGTTCACAAACCTGATAGTTTAAGCTGGGAAGAAGCTTCTTCAATCTGGATGCAGTATTTGACGGCTTGGGGTGGTGTAATCCATGCTGGTGGAGTTTCGAAAGGAAAAACGATCTTGATCACAGCAGCTTCAAGTAGTGTAGGACTAGCTGCGATACAGATCGCTGAAGCAGCGGGTGCTAAGGTCATTGCAAGTACACAAACGATAGAGAAAAAGCAACGTTTACTGGATCTCGGTGTTAAAAATGTTATAGCCAGTGAAGATGAACCCGATTTGTATGAGGCGCTTGTTTCACGTTTGGGTGGAGAATATCTTGATGTCGCCTTTGATGCTGTAGGAGGGCCACATATTGAACAGATTGCAAAAGCGATGTCTGTGGGAGGAACTATGGTTATGCATGGTGCACTTAGCCCAGAGATCACACCATTTCCCCTTAAAGTTGCATTACGCAAGAGCTTAACCATGCGAGGTTTTTTGTTCCTTGAGGTTCTGCATGACCCTGTTCTAAGGGAGCAAGCCAGACGATTTATTCTTAGCAGTATAGGTGCAGGATATCTTCGTCCAGTGATCGACCGTTGCTTTAACTTTGAGAACATGCATGACGCTCAGCGCTATCTTGAATCAAATCAGCAAATAGGAAAAATTGTAGTTACTCTAAATACATGATGGTCTTATCTGATTTCTACTTTCTAGAAAAAAGGTTAGTTCCTTCTGATTCAGGTTTCTATATGGCCCAGCACTTCCGCTAAGTAATCAAACAATGCTCGGATTCGCAAAGGTGTCGGGCCCCGCTGTGGACGATATAAATACAGGCGCCAAACGGGAGAGGTTTCCTCATGAAGTATCTGAATGAGCTTACCACTCCTAAGCCACGGCAAAACTAGAAATCCAGGCATGTGTCCGAATCCAACTCCAGCGAGAATAGCTTGAAATTCAGCTTCTAGATCATCTGTAATAAAACGGGGATTTGATGGCGTAAAGTTTCGACTTTCGGTGAATGTCCATGGCCAGTAACGCCCTGTTTTATGATCGACTAGTGCGGTTAGAGGGTATTTATCAAGGTCAATAATTTTTTTAGGCATTCCGACCTTATCAATTAACTCTGGCGTACCCACAGAATAAAAGTTCACTTTAGCCAATTCCCTTGCCACATATCGATTGTCCGGCAAAAATCCAAATCTGATCCCGATATCTATCCGCTCATCGATCACATCCGAGTGTGAATCTGTTAGCACACATTCCACGACAATATCTGGGTAACGTGTGGCAAATTCTGCTAGTGCAGGTACTACCAATTTACGCCCTAACACTGACGAAACAGTAAGACGGACAGTCCCACGCATTTCATCTCGTTTTTCCTTGGTGTTTTTTACAAGCAGAGCATCAATGGATCCCACCGCAAAACGTGCTTGCTTTGCCAAACGCTCACCATCAGCAGTAATTTTAATTTGTCGAGTACTCCTGTAGAACAGAATCTCTCCGCGCTGCTCTTCTAGCTCTTTTATTGCCCGTGTCACTAGCTGCGGGGAAATACCGAGCTGAGTGGCTGCCTCTTTAAAATTTCGAGACTCTGCTGCGACACAAAAGATACGCATCATTTCCAATTTGTTCTGCATGTCCAATCCTGTGGTCTGGTAATTATTCCGTAAATAGGAATTCTGAAAGATAATATTATTCATTTATTATACCTAACAAGGCTGTAATACTTAATCCATCAAATATGATTGACAGATAGGTTGAAGGGCACTTGTATGAATAATATAGAAAATAAAGTTATTGTTATCACTGGTGCAAGTAGTGGTTTAGGTGAAGCTACTGCTCGCTTACTTGCTAAAAAAGGTGCAAAGGTTGTACTTGGTGCTAGACGTACTGAAAAATTAGAGGCTATTGTTCACGACATTCGTGTTGAAGGTGGTCAAGCTGAATTTATTGGTATGGATATAACCAAACCACATGAAGTACAAGCACTTATTGAAAAGGCATTAAGCGCATTTGGTCAAATCGATGTATTGGTAAACAATGCTGGATTAATGTCTATTGCACCATTAAGCGAGCTAAAAGTTGATGAATGGGATCGTATGATCGACATTAATATTAAAGGTGTTCTTTATGGTATAGCAGCTACTCTACCTGTTTTCCAAAAACAAAACTTTGGACACTTTATTAATCTCGCATCTGTTGCAGGGTTAAAAGTATTTAGTCCAGGAGGTACTGTTTATAGCGGTACTAAGTTTGCTGTAAGAGCCATCTCTGAAGGACTTCGTCATGAAGTTGGGGGAACAATTAGAACGACGACTATTGAACCTGGTGCAGTTGAGTCAGAACTAAAATTTGGTTCTTCTCATAAAGAAAGTTCAGAGTTTGTTACTGATTTCTACAAACAAGCTATACCAGCTGACTCAGTCGCTCGAGCAATTGCTTATGCAATTGAACAGCCTGCGGATGTAGATATTAATGAAATTGTTTTACGCCCAACGAGCCAAGAGTTTTAATAATTGAATAACAAAAAATGGGAGCACCTTGCTCCCATTTTTACTATATTTTTAAAGTTAAGGACAAATCTATGAAAGCCGTATCGTATGTTATAAATAACCATGATGATTTTAAAAATTCATTGGTAGATATTGAAAAAGCTAAGCCTACGCTTAAGGAGCGTGATGTACTGGTAAAAGTTCAGGCAATTTCTGTGAACCCAGTTGATACCAAAGTGAGAAAAAATTCGTCTAAAGCAAATAATCGTATTTTAGGTTGGGATGCCGTTGGGGAAATTATCGAAGTTGGCTCAAAAGTTACCTCATTTAAAGTAGGAGATTCTGTTTGGTATGCTGGCGATTTAACCCGAGATGGTAGTAATGCTGAGTTTCAAGCAGTCGATGAACGAATCATCAGTCTTAAACCCATTACAGTATCTAATGCAGAAGCAGCAGCATTGCCATTAACTGCAATAACGGCATGGGAAATGCTGTTTGATCGGTTTCAAATTTCAGAAACAGAAATTGGCAGTATTCTAATTATTGGTGGTGCAGGCGGTGTAGGATCTATCACTATCCAACTCCTAAAAGCAAAAACAAATCTGACCGTTATAGCAACAGCTTCACGTGAAGAAACGAAATCTTGGGTTGAATCACTGGGTGCCGACCATGTCATTGATCATAGCAAAGATTTGAATGCACAAATCGATACACTAGGCATTGAAAAACCAAAATACGTATTCTCTACAAATCATACAGAAACATATATCAAGCAAATAGTTTCTCTGATTGCACCACAAGGCAAGCTTGGATTGATCGATGATCCACAAACATTTGATATTATGCCGTTTAAGACTAAATCTATTTCTATCCATTGGGAGCTGATGTTCACCCGTTCAATGTATGAAACCGATGATATTGAAAAGCAAGGTGATCTATTGCAACAGGTTGCTCAATTAGTTGATCAGCAAAAAATTAGAAGTACCCTCAACCAAAATCTAGGCAAAATTAACGCTGCAAACTTGGAGAAGGCGCATAAGTTACTTGAATCAGGTAAGTCAAAAGGCAAAATTGTACTAGAAAACTTCTAAAACAAATTAAAGGTGAAATAATGACTATTTCAGTAATTGCGAACTTTAAGGCAAAGTCAGATCAAAAAGAGACGTTAGAAGCGCTTTTAAAAAGTGTAATAGAGCCTACGCTTCACGAAGAAGGATGCTTGAAATATGAGCTTTATATTAGCGAAAATGACTCGAGTAGATATTTCTTCTTAGAAGAATGGCGTAGCAGAGAGGATTTAGATATCCATATAGCGTCTGATTATATTCAAAGTTTATTTGGTAATATCCAATCGCTCATTGAATCCAGTGATATTGTAGAAATCAAAAAAATATAGCTGTATTCGGACATTAGACTTCTTGCGTTAGTC